>JBDSLX010000240.1:0-9742 GCA_039916145.1 Verrucomicrobiota bacterium
AGCACGAGCCGCTGCTGAATTGCGGGAAAAAGAAAAGGCGTGGCAGCAGGAAAAAGATTTACTCGCGTCCGAATTGCGCGACGCGCAACAAAAGTTGGCGGGCTTCAAAAAAGTTTCTCCCCGTACCGAAGTGGTTGAAGTGACTAAAAAACAATCGCCCAAAGAAATTATTGATGTCCTGAAAAATTTGCGCATCAGTTCCAAAGATCCAAAAAATATTCGGCTCGCCATTCAGCAATTGGAAAACCTGATCGAACTCGGCGAAAGTGCATTGCCGGAAATTCAAGCCTTTCTCACAGCGCAAAGCGACATCGATTACGACCCGTCCATTTTCGGTTCGTGGAAAGGATCCAAAGATGGCCGTGTTCCAATTGATTTTGTTTTCCCGCCCTCGTTGCGTTTTGGATTATTTGACGCAACCCGAAAAATTGGCGGGGAGAAAGCCGAAAAACTTCTCGCCGACGCCCTTCGCATCACGGGTCGAGGCGTGGAACTGGCGTATCTGACGCGCGTCTTGCAGGAAATGGCGCCGTTCACCTATCGCGATCTCGCCTTGTCCGCCGCCAAGGAATTGTTGAACAACCCTGTGAACGCAGCCAGTTCCAACGCCCTCGACAAATACGAGCGCAATTATCTTTTTGGCGTTTTGGCTTTTTACAAAGACGGTTCTCTCGCTCAACAAGCGCAAGGCCAAATTGTTCTGACGGATGGAAAAATTGATCAGGGCGCGCTCAATTATTTAAAAGAAACTCTGGGGCAACAATCCATCCCGGCGATTGCGCAACTTTATCAGGACGCGCGCATCACCGATGGACAACAAAAAGAACCGTTGGCGCGGCTGGCGCTGAATTTTGCCGGAGCCGACGCGCAGGCCGATGCGTTATACGGAACGGCGATCAAGGATCCAACATTGACGGAAAATTCCCGGCGCGAATTAATCGAGGATTTGAATCAGGATGGTTATGACAATTTGAAGAATTTTTCTGAACGCGATGTGCAACTCATTCGAAACCGTTTGGCGTTAATCGAAAAATCTCGCGCCGCCTCGGATTCAAAAATCATCACCGACGCCTTTGCGGAAGCGGAAAAGGATTTGAAGAACATGCTCACTAAAGCAACGCAGCGTCCCGTTCCATAAGCGCAATATTGGCATCATTCGATTTGACAGCGGGTAGTTTGTCCGAGAATTATATCCGCCCTTGTTGCCAGCGTAGCTCAGTTGGTTAGAGCGTGGGACTCATAAGCCCGAGGTCCTCGGTTCGATTCCGAGCGCTGGCACCACTCCTAAAAGGAGTTTTAAGAGGTAAAAAAAGACGGTTTTCTTCGTTGTCTCTCAATTCTCCGCAATCAAAAGCAATCGGGTTGAATCCGGTAATTTTGTAACCACCGTTGGCAACCGCTTTCAACTCTGCGACTGGCATCGCCAATGCTAATTCTCAATCGTTGTTTGGCCCAAGATGGTTCGGGGCCGTCAGGTTCGTTTTCTTCCCTGACGGCTCCTTTTATTTCCCCTTACTAATTATCCGCGTCGATTTCCACGTCTGCGTAGTGGGTTAATCGAGAGCCATCAGGGTTTCATATCCCGTGCGGCTCGTTTTAATTTCCCACTCACAATCCGTCCGTGCTGCTATTGGCATTCAAAATTGCAACTGGCATCGCCGTTGCTAATTCTCAAATGTTGTGTTTGGTATGAGCCGTCAGGTGTTTAGCCGGCGGCTCTTTTCTTTCCAGTTTACCGCCGGTCACCGTTAGCGGCGGGCAATCAATTGTTCACCAAAAAAATTTTAAATTTGAAAGGAAACATCAATAGGGCAGCGCGTTCGCTTGTTCGGGGGTGATGATCAGATAGTTCTGGTCAAAAACTTCCTGACTGGTTTGGGGCGGACGAGTATTTTTCGTCCGATCAAATTGGGGGACAATGGCCAGGCTAATCGTTCGATCTAGCAAAAGTTTTTTATAACCGGGATTGCAACCGGATACGACGACGAACTTCGTTTGGCCTTTGGTTATTGTCTCCAACGCCTGCGGCAGCAAGTTGGGAAAAGCGAGAAACAAAACAAATGCTTCCGCCTCTGGATGTGCCTTGACGATTTTCAAAAACTCTTCGGTGGGAACGGCTCCACCGGTGGCCATCATCTGCGCTGGATCACGTTCCACTTTCTCGCTAGCTGCGATGCGAAGTCCCTTATGCTTTTTTATCCCGCGTGCAAGCGACGCTATTTGCGCATCAACCACGGGACTCTTGTTGTGCGTTTTCCAACTCACTACGACGATGTCGCCGTTGTTGCCAAGAAGTTTGGCCGTTTCTTCCGCAGTAACGCTTCCCAGCGTCTGGTAAATATTCAAGTCAATCTTTGGTTGACCAAACTGGGTGTGGTAGAGCCATGCGCCAGCTCCAAGAATCAGTATCAGCAGGAAAACAATTATTATTTTTTTATTCATGCTGGCCCGAGTCTAGCTTTTTTCACTATTCAAGATCCCACATCCAACGGGGATCCGATTTTCCATTGCCTCCGACCCATGATCCAGTGGCAATTGGCCCTCCTGTTGCGCCAGTGGTGCTACCGGGAAAATGTTGCAAACCCATTGCGCTCACTTTTGTCAGCGCTGCGTGCCCGTCCGCAAAGCCAAAATTACATCGTTTATTATGCCGGCCCACCGGGCGGAATGGGGTGTTATCATAATAACCCAAATTGACTGGAGTCCGCCAATAGAGAAATGCGGAGTCCAACTCCTCGACCCATTTGTCTGGATTGGGATCGGCGGCATTGCTGATCCAACCCGCATCAACGATAGGAACTGTCGCGACCGGCTTTTTGATGCTTGATAGTTTGGTTTGATCGGTGCTCCAATTTGATAGTTGCGGATGGCTTATTGCGCTGCCAAAACCATTTTTGATCTTCGGACAGCCAATGACATTTGTTCCCGCTAAATAAGGCCGCAACAGGTCCGGCCACCAAGTGACGGTGCCCGGAAAAAAAGCGCCCGGCGGTGCGGTATTGAACAAATATAAAGTCACAATCCGATCATTCTGGTCGCTTGCATATAAAGTATAAGCCAAGGCCATTTGCTTCTGGTTGCTTAGGCATTTAATCGCCAGGGCTTTGTCTTTCGCCTTCGCCAACGCGGGGAGCAGCAGGCCAGCGAGGATTGCAATTATTGCGATGACCACTAGTAGTTCAATCAGGGTAAAAGCTCTGCCGCACGTGAATTGATGTTTCATATGTTTAACATGGCGTGCCATCGTGGCTTCGGGACGCGGGAATGTTGACAGGTTGGAAAAACAGGTTCAAGAATTCTCAGAGAATTATTAACGACCTCCATTTGGAAAGTTTATCTTTGAAAATTTTTAGGTGAACGCAAACGCTGCGCGTTTATTTTTTCTCGAATCGGCGACAACATTTTTATTTCAAGCGCAATCTCCCCGTTTTCATCGGGCCGGATTGTCACGCGAGGAAATTTCATCGGAGCTGGATCGATCAGCTTGAGTTTGTTGAAACCAGTCGCAAAAGGCGGCGCGTATCCAATCGGATCAAAATCCATAATTTTCCCCGCAACCAAACGCACGCTGGCATTTTTCCATCGGAGATCATTGCCATCACGAACAGGCAGGCCATGACACGACCATTGCCAGTCGCCGGAACCTTTTCGGTGAATCGTGATTCTGTGTTCATCGCGATTGAGTTGGATTTCGAGATGATTGGTTTGCTCCGTTCCGCAACGAATGACAGCGAGCGAGCCGTTGTCCGTTAAACTTTGCACAACTAAATTTGTTTGTGGCTCATTCACACCCGGCTCAACCAAAATGGTTTCGCCTCCGGCGTGAATGACAATCTGTCCTTTGCTGACGCCCACTAATAAATCTCCCGGCTTCCACGACGCGCGCAAATACGCTTCGTCCACTGAGGGGAAATGATACGAAAGTTTTTTCTCATCCGCTTTGGCTGGAACACTCGAATCGCACCAGAGATAAGCGTAGCCGCCTAATTCAAAAAGCAATTGCTCGCCGTGCGGCGTGACAGCCCGTGTTTTTTGGATATGTCCAATCGAATGATCCCACTGCGCGAGGAATTGAAAAATCGGGCGACGATATTCCTTCGCCAGAAATAAAAGAATCGGCGCGTAGTAATCCAACTGCCCGTAATAAGGCTGAAGAATCACATTGGCATGACTCTGTTCGTAACCGGGAAATTTTTCGGTGGCGATTTCAGCCAGCGCGAGATCAGCGTTCATTTGCTTTTCAAACTGCTTGAACAAATCACGTCCAGTCACGCGGCGAAGCGCATCGAGGAAAAATATTCGCGATTGCATTGTCGAAGCCCAAAATGTTCCGCCCTCAGTCTGCGCACCATCAGGAGCAAGGCCAGTCGGCAATAAATGATTTTCAAATTTTTTCACCGTTGCATCCAACCAGGCTTTGGCTTTTGGTTCTTCGTTCAACAATGCGAGCGCGGCGACTCCGAAGGAACTCCATTCAACAATTGCGTGATGGGTGTGGAAACCGGGGCCGGCAATTGTGGGAGTTTGAAAATATTTCTCAAAATACAAATTGGAAATGCGAGCGAGGGTTTGACGGATTTCTTTTCGTTCCTCCTCGGTGAAGCGGTCATAAACAACGTCGTATCCAACCGCGACACCTTTGAGCAATCGCGAAACCGCATACGCTTTTCCACCGTCAGGCGCGCCGTCGGCCTCGCGTTGCCAGGCGCGGCAGCTTGCGAGAACCCATTGGCGCGCGGCTTCGCCGTATTCCTTTTTCCCTCTCAACGCATACGCAAACGAAAGATGCTCCGTAATCGCGAGGTCGCCCATGATTGCGTAGAAGCGGTCGTAAAGATTTTCGTAAATCGGGTCTGGCGAAACTGGCGCGATCCAATTTGCACGCGGAGATTTGGTTAAACACCAGTCCGCAGACTCAATTAAATTTTTGTAAATTTTCGCGTGAAGCTGCTCGCTACGTAACTTCCTGAGCCAGGGCAAATCCTGTGCCGTGAAATAAAGCCGTGGATGAGACGATTTTTCAGCAGGCGTTGAATCGCCGAAACCTGGTAGGATGAATAATAAATTCAGCGCGAGAACGAACAAGAATTTCCATCGCGCAAAACTGCTCATGCTTTCGTTTTGGGTTTTATTTGCGCTGCGATGGTGTCGAGATCGACAATTTGCGCACGGTCACCCGCCTTTTTCACCAAATCGCAAATCAGTTCAATCGCTTTGAATTCGGGATCTTTCGCGTAAAGAACTGCGGGATGCGAAAGAAAATCATAGACGGCACGGTTCTCAATCGCCCACTCGACTCCGAGGCGAACCGCCTTCAGAAAATCGTCGAGCTTCCATTTGCCATTGCGAAACGCGCCGATGTCGCTGATCGGACTCATCGGAATATCAATCAAGCCGCTCGGATAAACAAACGGTTGCGCTTCCTTTTGCGCTCGAACGATGTCATCGAAAATTTTTTGCGTGGGCGCAGCATCCGGCGTTTCGTTATAGAGATGCGCTGGATATTTGCAACTGATCCATTTGAATCCTAAATCCAAAAACATTTTCTGAACGTCAGGAGCCGGAATCAAGCCATCCGCAAAACCGCCAGGCGTGCGAAAACCAGCCGCTTCAATTCCAAGACGCGATTTAATCGCTGCGTTGGCCATGTGAACATTTTCGAAAACCACGTCCAATGGCTTTTTCCCTTCGACCAACCACGGCGCCCGTTTGAAAATGTATTGAACTTCATCCAACGTTTTCGCCCGCACGAAGACATGATCGTAGGTGTGATTTCCGATGCGATGTCCCATTGCCAAAATTTCTTTTAGCCAATCGACGTTCTCCTGTTCGAGAGCGCGCCCCACGAGAAAGAAATGAATAACGCCGCCAGCAGCTTTCACTCGCTTCGCTGCCTCGATGGAATACTTCTTCATCTCCTCGTTGAGATTTCCTTTTTCGTAATCCCAATGCGTGTCGTCCCAATTCGGAAAATTCCGCGCCATTTCCAAATCGAGCGTGATGGCGATCAGGGCCTTTTTATTTGAGGCAACTTTCGATTTTTCCTCGGAAAAAAGTTGTTGACCAAAAAGCAAACCACCACCACCGGCAAGAGCAGAACTCCGAAGAAACGCACGGCGCGATACCAACGTGCTGCCAGCGTCTCGCTGGCAGAATGGCTCGAACAGCCAGCGAGACGCTGGCAGCACGCTATTTTGCCTCATATTTAATCCACGAAATTTGTGTCACGAGTTGATTTAACGACGCGAAAGAAATGTGCGCACTTGTGGTGAATTTCGGCGTCGCAGCAGCGGGAAATGTTGCGAGCGTCGTATCGCCCACAAGAAAAACATTAAAATCTTTGGAAAGATTTTCGTAGCCAGCGCAAGTTCGCGCATAGCACATGTCAGTCGCGTAACCGGTGAGCAACACGTGTCGAATTCCATTGTCCTGAAGAAACTTTTTCAGCGCCGGATAACCTTCACCGTCGTAAATAATCACATCAGCGGGATCGAGATCGATGTCCGTCGTCACCGGAATCGGCAATTCCCAAAATCCTTTGGGATCGTATTTGTCGCCTGAATCCAAACCGGGAAATTGTTTGAAATAATCTATGACCGGTTTATCGCTCGATAATTTCAAGGAACTTTGCAGCTGTTCACCGCGATAAACAAAGCTCGTGAGTTTTGTTTTTAATTCTTTCGCGCCTTCGCGACGTTCGGTTTCGGTCGGTGAATCTTTGAATGAACGATACAATTTTTTCCGAATCGGATCTTCCATTCCCGGCAAACTAAATAAAACCAACGAAACTTTTCCGCGCAGTGATTTCAAAAATGGATTGATGACGTCGCTCGTATGCTTGGCGGCGAGATGATTTTTCTGCGGCGTGCAAAAATCAGCGACACCCGCTGGCTCTGGCGTATTCCATCCCTGCCCGTCGTCAATTCCCCAGGGATGAACCATGATAATCGCCGTCTCTTTCGCGCGAAGTTTGTTCGGCATCTCGATAATGCCGCGAGCGTTGTAGGAGAAACGCCACGCGCGCACCGACAAATCCGCATCCTTGTCGTCCACGAGAATCGGCGCTTCAAAGCGATTCGTCTCGCGAATCGGCTCAACCCATTGAGGAAAATCGGCAAGAAGCGGTTTTGGATTTTTAATCGGTGTCAGGCGATTTTCATAAACGCGCTCTTCAGCCGGGAGCGTTTGAGTGAGTAAAATGATTGCCAAAAGAATTCGCAGCGGAACAGGAATTCGTGAAATTGATTTTCGAATAAATGTTTCGGCCATGCGCGAATCTTAATCGCAGAAACGCAACTGCGTCGAGGGAGAAGCATCGAATCAGGCTCGCGCGATTGCCATTTGCAACAACTCGATTGCAAATGGAATGTCGTCCATTGATTTTATTTGAAAGCTGATCCATCTGGAATCTGGAAAGACGTGGTGCGGACGAACGCGACCCGTTGCGAGAAGTTTTTGCGATGCTTCTCGCGTCAGCAAAACATCCAGCAAACCTTGGCCATGAATGTGCCCAAGCTCGCCTTGAGGTTCGCGGACAAATTCTGTTCCGCCAAACCGGTGATTTTTCAAGCGAACGTTTGGCAGACGCAACGCTTCGTTTTCTAACGCTTCCATTGCTTCCACTCGCGATCTTTTAAAAATCCAAGTGCTAAGAAATAGCAGCGCATCGAAAAACTGGGGCAAGCCTGGCACACGCGCCAGCCAACGTGCGTATCGGACGACAAAATAAAACATAATTTACAATTCGGCACGACGTTTCACATCTTGCATGACTCGCATGTGAACCGCGCGAAAGATGTGTTGCGTCCACAAATCAAAATACCACAAAGGCCGAACGTGCAACGTGTACCAAGTGCTGCCCACCAGCGTGGTTGTTCCATTAGCATTTCTGCGCAAAACAAATTGTCCGCGATGCGGTGTCAGATGGCCGACGAGTTCAGGGTCGCGCGGTGATTCAAGTATCTCAAACGTGAGCTTCTCGTTGGAAATCAGTTCGACAACTTTCTCTTTGAAAATCGCATCATGATTGAAAATGCACTTACGGTCGGCGTTGACAAAATCACCTGCGGTCGTCGTTGCCATTGGATACGGCAGGCCGATACTGAAAAGCCAAAAGCGCGGCGCGGTAGGAATTTCCGGGAACGACGTTACTTCCCGCCAGACTTTTGCGGGCGGAGCGCGAATAATTATTTCATCGGTGATCACACTTTCGCTGTCGCTGCGCGTCATCGGCTCGGCGAGTAAAACCAATACCATCCACGGCAGAATATTTATAAACAAACGAGGGGGACTTTTTCTGAACCAGATTCGGCCCAGCAAAGCTCCTGTTAAAACCATGACATAAAAAATTGGCGCAACGATTATCAGGCAAATAATTCCTTCGTGGAATCCGATGGTTGCTCCCGCCAAAGCAATTAAAGTCATCCAGAAAGCGTTGAGGACGACCTGCCCCGCGTGCGGTTCCAATTTTCGCCAAAAATAACTGGCGATGATTCCGCCCAGAGCAGGAACCAGAAAAAAACTTGGAAAGAGGATGGCTTGGTAAGATCCCGCAGTTTGGAGAAAGACGGATAACCCGAACAGTAATCCAATGACCAAATCTCCCATCAACATTCCAATGAGCCATGTTGGCCATCGCTTTGGCAAATTGTCAGGTAACGGTGACGATTCGGTGTTCATCGGTATTTAGATTCTGAGGGAAAAAGTCGTTAACCCAAAAAATTAAGGCCGCAGTTTTCACAGTGTAGATTGCAGGTAGGCGAACAAGTCACGCCGTTCTTGTGGTGTGAGTGCGTGCATCAAACCTTCGGGCATCAACGAAACGGACGATTCCTGAATCGAAACCATTTGATCGCGATTGAGCGTGGTCTTTTCGTTTTTTGAGCCGACGAGCGTCACGCTGTTTCCATTCTGTTCAATGATCAAACCGTTCAAAACGCGACCGTCTTTCGTCTCGATGTTAAAATTCAAAAACTCTTTTCTGATCACGACGTTGGGATCAACGATGCTGGTTAATAAAAAATCTTTATCCGTGCGGTTTGCGTGAGTCAGCTCTGGGCCAACCTTTTGCCCTTCGCCGAAAAGCTCGTGGCAAACGGCGCAACTTTTTAGAAAAACTGCGTGGCCATTTTTCGAGTCGCCGGGAAAAGCGCGCAGGTCATTGTTAAACCGACGAATGGCCGCCAGTTTTTCTTCCGGTGTGCCGCGACCAATATTTCCCCAATTTTTGCGAACCAGTTCATTAAGTTGTTTGTCATTCAGCAACGGGACTTTTTGCAATTGATCCAGGGGAACTTCGCTCGCCTTGAATTTTCCCGAATCAACGTTCAACAAAAATTCACGCGCCCAGTTTTTGCGGCTGAAAAAAACCTCACGCGCTTTGCTTTGGACAGATGGTTTCATCGCGGAATAATTCGTCATCACTCCGCTAATATCTGCGCTCGGCATTTGTTGAATCGCGTCTAAGACTGCCAACTGAATCTCCTCTGGCTGATCGAGTTCACTCAACCCAAGGAGACTAATCAACCATTTGGCATCCGCCGTCTCGCCGATGAGTTGCAGCATTGCGACCGCGTAAACGCGGAACTCCGAACCTCGCCCCATCCGATTCGATAGATGCGTCCGTTGCTTCGATCCCAATCCGCGTCGGGATCGGGATGAGCGGTTCGTTTGTCGTGCCAATCTGCGACGTAAATTGCGCCGTCTGGCCCCATCGTTAAATCGCAGGGCGCAAACCATTCGT
>JBDSLX010000241.1:0-2133 GCA_039916145.1 Verrucomicrobiota bacterium
CGTTTCGGCAATCGCGAGGTCATTCCTTCGGCCATGATGACGACATGCACTTGATCACCAGCGCGGCTGTGGGCAGCGATGGTTCCGCCGCAGCCCAAAACTTCGTCATCAGGATGCGCGGCGATTACGAGAACGGATTTTTTCATGTTCAAGCTTGTTTAAAAAATTGCCACGTCAATGGTTCGCCCGATTTAAAATTCTTCGGAGATTTCCATCCCACGATCAAATTCAAAAAGCGTGGCTCAATTCCTTCTGCGTCAGGAGGAACACGCCGCAAGGCCAAATCTTCTGACTCTAAAAGTTTTCCAGCTTCAATATTTCTGGCAGCAACTAAATAACGCCGCGCGGATTTAATCATCGGTGCTTCCGATGCGGCGGGCTTTTTCGTGCTGTTGCCCAAAGCGGATTCCGTCTGGCGAATCGCTTCGACGAAACTTTTGAAATCTTTCGGTTCGGTGGAAAATCCGTGGTCGGGACCTTTCTGCGTTCGGTCGAGCGTGAAATGTTTTTCGATGATGCGCGCGCCGAGCGTGACGGCGGAAACGGCGGCGACAATTCCCAGCGTGTGGTCGGAATAACCAATTGGATGATCGGGAAACGCGGCGGTCATCAGCGGAATTGCGCGCAAATTCAATTGATCGATTTTCGCCGGATATTGAACCGTGCAATGCATGATTGCGGTCGGCAACGGCGGGCTGTTCAACGCGGTCAGCGCTTCTTCAATTTCTCCAAGGCGTCCAATTCCCGTGGAAAATAAAACCGGAACCCCGGCGCGCCCGATCGCTTCGAGCAAAGGCAAATTCGTCAAATTCGTGGAGCCAATTTTGATGAGACTTGGTTTTAATTCCAAAACCGGTTGAAGCGTTTTGACACTGGGAACGGTGAGAAAACAATCGATCCCGTTTTTTCGCGCGCGTTCCGAAACTTTTACGAAATCCTCTTTGCTCAACTCGACGCCTTTGAAAATCGTGTAGTAAGGCGAATCCGGCGTGGCGATTTCGTCCGCGACAATAAATTGAAATTTGATCGCGTCCGCGCCGGATTCTTTGGCGGCATCGACCATTTGCAACGCAGTTTCCAAATCGCCGTTGTGATTGATTTCACCTTCGGCAATCACATAAACCGGCGCGCCTTTTTTGAAAAATGGCGGAAGCGACGACGGTGAATTTTCGTTTTGCATTTAAAGTTTTGGAATCGGTCGCGCCGGAAAACCCATGACGTGATTTCCGGGCGCAACATCTTTGGAAACCACCGCGCCAATCCCGACGAGAGCATCCGCGCCGACATTTATTTTATTTAAAATTACCGAAGCCGCCGCCAGCCAGACGCGATCACCAATTTTCGAACTGCCGCAAAGAACGCTGCCCGCGGCGATAAAACAATTCTCGCCGATTTTCACGTTGTGGCCGACGTTCACGTGATTTCCAATTTTCGTCCCGCGCCCGACAATCGTATCAGTCAAAATTCCTTTGACGACGGTTGAGTTGGCTCCAACCCAAACGTCGTTTTCAAGAACGGCGCGGCCCAGATGCGGCATGGTTTCATAGGAGCCATCGGATTCTTTTCCAAAAGCCAAACCTTCCGCGCCAATGACGCTGTTTGCGCCGATGCGGGAATTTTTTCTAATAACGCTGCCGCGCAAAATTCGCGCGCCGCTTTCGATGATGCAACCGGATTCAATCTTTGCTCCATTTTGCACGACGACGAAATGATCGACGGAAACATCTGCGGCAATTTCGGCTCCCGGTTCAACCACGGCGCTGGAGGCAACTCCTTTTTTAAGCGGCGAAGGAAAAAAGAGTTTTAACATCCTGGTGAAATAAAGCATCGGGTTCGCTGTCAGAATCAGCGCTTTCGAGGAAATTTTTTCGGTGGGCGAAAAATGTTCACTGCAAATGACGACTTTTGCGGGAGAATTTGCGATCAAGGATTCCGCATCGGGTGAGGTCAATGCACAAAAGCAAAGTGCGTCGGGCGTGGCGTGATCGAGCGAGGAGACGCCGGAGAATGTTTGCGAAGCATCACCAAGAATTCGCGCGGTCAAATCAATCTGGCGGACAAGTTCCGCTGCGCTCATCGGTTGTTTTAATTTGAAAAAATCCACGATTTTGAATGGCGTTTCTTTTGGCCTGT
>JBDSLX010000242.1:0-12067 GCA_039916145.1 Verrucomicrobiota bacterium
CGGGTGCGGCAAAAATGTTCGAGCAATCCAGCGCAATGCCTGAAAATATTTCGCACACCATTCTCGAGTTGCTTGAAAGTGAAAAAGAACGCATGTCGATTCAACAGTCCCTGACCAAATGGTATTCGCCGAACGCCGCCGGTCAAATTGCGGATCATATTTTAGCCGCGATTGCCGAGCCAACTTCCAAGCGCGTTTTGGAAAATCAAAAAAAAGCAAACGATGATTTGTCACGACAGCGGAGCCGGATAAAATCGGAGGAAATCCATGCTTGAAGTTGTGGACATCTCCAAAGAACAACTCGTAACGGAGCTGGCGGAAAAACTTTCGCCCAACACTCTCTTGCGCTGCGACGAACCGCTCGCGAAAAAGACCACGCTGCGGGTTGGCGGCCCCGCAGATTTTTACGTCGAGCCTTTTTCGGAATCCGACCTTTCACTCGTTCTCCAATTCTGCGCGGAAAAGGATCTCTCATTTTTTATTCTTGGTCGCGGTTCAAACCTTTTGATCAAAGATTCCGGCATCCGCGGCTTCGTGATTTCTCTTGGTCACGCTAATTTTTCTCAAATCAAAATCGACGGGAATCTCTTGCATTGTGGCGCGGGCGCAAAGTTGAAAGCGGTCTCGGTTGAAGCGCGAAAAAATAATCTGACCAGCCTCGAATTTCTCGAAGGAATTCCCGGAAGCGTCGGTGGCGCGTTGCGGATGAATGCCGGCGCGATGACCAGTGCGATGTTCAATATCGTTCATGCGATTCGGATTATGGATTGGGCCGGGCAGACGCAGGAATTGAATCGCGGCGACATCGAAGTCGAATATCGCAGTTGTCCTTTGTTGAAAAACCACATTGCGCTTTCCGCCGTGTTGAAAGGCGCGACGGCTGCAAGCGAAGTTGTGGCCGAGCGAATGAGAACGTTCAGCGCGAAACGTTGGGAATCTCAACCGAAAGAGCCGAGCGCAGGCTGCATTTTTAAAAATCCACAAACGATTCCAGCCGGGAAATTGATTCAGGAACTTGGATTGAAAGGGACAAGCATCGGTGGCGCGCGCGTTTCTGAAGTACACGGAAACTTTATTGTGAATGACGGAAATGCGACTGCGCAAAATGTTTTAGATTTGATCGCATTAGTTAAGCAACGCGCCAAATCAGCGCGTGGACTCGAGTTGCGCACGGAAGTGGAAATCATTGGCGAATAATTTCGGATAATTGCGAGCATGGGCGAAAAATTAAATATCACGGTGATGCTGGGCGGGACTTCCGCCGAACGCGAAGTTTCGCTGCGCAGCGGAGCATCCGTTGCCAAAGCGTTGCGCTCACTCGGTCATCACGTGAACGAACTCGATCCCGTCGATTCCTCATGGAAACTACCGCCGAAAACCGACGTGGTCTTTCTTGCCTTGCACGGAACTTACGGCGAAGACGGCACCGTTCAGGAGCAACTCGAAAAATTAGGCGTGCCGTACACCGGCTGCGATCCCGAAGCGAGCCGCATCGCTTTCGACAAAGTTTTGACCAAACAACGTTGCGTTGCTGCTGGCGTTCCGACCGCGAAATTTGAAGTGTTCGATTCCGCAGCCGTGAGTTGGCCCATCGGATGGACTCCGCCCGTCATTCTGAAACCAGTGCGGCAAGGTTCCAGCGTCGGTTTGCAATTTGTTGATCGCGTTGAAAATTTTCACGACGCATTGACCGAAGCGCTTCGTTTCGATTCCCAGGTTTTGATGGAAGAAAAAATTATCGGACGCGAAACGACCGTTGGAATTCTCGACGGCAAACCGCTCCCTGTCGCTGAAGTAAAAGTCAAAGAAGGCATATTCGATTACAAAAATAAATACACACCTGGCGCGAGCGAACATTTTTGTCCGGCGGATTTCGATGTCGCGACAACGAAGCGAATTCAAGATGCGGCGCTAGGCGCATTCAATGCGATTGGCGGACGCGATTATTCGCGCGTCGATGTGATGGTGCGCGCGAACGGTGATCCCATTGTTCTCGAAGTGAATACGCTCCCCGGCATGACAGATTTAAGCATCCTTCCAGAAGCAGCCAGGGCCGCTGGAATTAAATACGCGCAACTCTGCCAACGCATGGTTGATCTCGCGCTTCGGCGCAAAAATTCGCGTGCTGCCAGCGTCCCGCTGGCAGGTTGAATGTTAAGAACTGCCAGCGGGACGCATGGCAGCACGTTGGAATGTCAGAACTGCCAGCGGGACGCTGGCAGCACGTTGAATGGTTTCGGTCGCCTGGAAAAATTTGGAACAGTCGCGTTCTCGCGAACGCAGCTACAAAAAAATAAAATGTGGTTTAAACGAAAACAAAAAAATCGTCGCTTCGATCGGCCGCAATTGCTGGACGTGAAATTGCGCTCGAGCCAGACGCGCGCCGCGAGATTTCGTCTGGCTGGCATGGGGTTAAGCATTTCGTTCGCGCTCATCGTGATTTTATTTGTCGTCTGGCGCGGCGGCGAATGGGTTCTTAATCGTTTGGTTTACGACAACGAAGCTTTCGCGATTCAACAAATCGAGGTGCAAACCGACGGCGTGATTGCGCCCGAACATTTCCGCCGTTGGACGTTGGTAAAACCCGGCCAAAATCTGCTCGCGCTCGATTTGGTGCGCGTCAAACGCGATCTCGAACTGGTTCCGCTAATTCAATCCGCAGCGGTGGAACGCGTTCTTCCGCGCACTCTTCGATTGCGCATCGTTGAGCGCGAACCGATTGCTCAAGTCGTCACCCTGCAACGCAGTTCGCAAGGCCGTTATGAGCCCGCGATTTATCATTTCGATGAAACCGGTTTTGTTTTTTTGCCGCTTGATCCTCGACTTCGCGCTGCGCCGCCGTCCACGCAAACCGATTTATTGCCGATAATTTCTGGGGTGAACATCAACGAACTCCGTCCCGGTCGGCAGATTGAATCTTTGCAGGTTCGCGCCGCTTTGCTGTTGGTTACAGAATTTGATCACTCGCCCATGGCTGGGCTTGCAGAGTTGGAGCGCATCAACGTAGCCACCCCAGAAATTCTCGAAGCGTACACGAGTCACGGTGGACAGATTATTTTCTCGCTGAACCAATTTGACGTGCAACTCAGTCGCTGGCGTCTGGTTCACGATCAATATCAAAAATCGGGCAAGGCGATTGCCATGCTCGATCTCTCCATCGCCAACAATGTCCCGCTCCGGTTCGTCGAAGCAGGCCCGCTTCCGCCCGTCCGCCCCAAGGCTGTTAAACCTCTAAAAACCAAAAGAAAAAATGTTTGATTCATCCAACATCATCGTCGGATTGGAAATCGGCACGTCAAAAGTTTGCGCTGTCGTTGGCGAAATCAATGCCGGTGGCGTGCTGAACATTATCGGTGTCGGCCAATCGCGTTCGCGGGGGGTGCGCAAAGGTGAAATCGCCGATGCCTCGACCGCCGAAGAAGACGTTCGCAATGCCATTGTTGAAGCAGAGCAAATGTCGAACGCGGAAATCCGCAGCGTCTATCTTGGCGTGACGGGAAATCACATTCGCGGCTTCAACAATCGCGGCGTACATCCGGTTGTTTCCGCTGATCGCGAAATTACGGACGAAGATGTTCAAGACGTGATCAAAAATGCGAAGGCCATAAATCTTCCGACGGAAAACAATGTTGTTCACGCGATTCGCCAGCACTTTCATGTCGATGGTCAGGACGGAATTTTAAATCCCATCGGCATGTGCGGCGCCCGGGTTGAAGTCGATGTTCACGTCATTCACGGCAATATCAATCGGCTGCAAAATCCAATTCGCGTCGTTGGCGGCCTGCAATTGGAAATTGAAAATATTGTTTTCAACGGGATGGCGTCATCGCTCACGCTGCTTTCCAACGAGCAAAAAGAACTCGGCTCGCTCGTGATTGATTTCGGCGGTGGCACGACTGAATACGTGGTTTACTGCGATGGAATTATCAAACACACCGGCGTGTTGGCGCTCGGCGGCGATCACGTTTCGCATGATCTCGCGATTGGTTTGAAAGTCCCGATGGGCCGCGCCGAGCAATTGAAAATTGAGCACGGCTCCGCTCTCGTGGATGAGCGCGTGAAAGGCCAAACTCTAACGATCAATGGCGAGGTCGGTCAAACCAGCAAAACCATCAATCTCGAACATCTGCGCCGGATCATGTCGCTGCGTATCGAGGAAATCTTTCAAATCATCGAACAGGATCTGGCGCGCTCGGGGTTGCTCGATTACTTGCGCGCCGGAGTTTTTATTTGTGGCGGCGGCGCGCGCATTCCGCAAATTCAATCACTCACCGAAAAAATTTTCCAATTGCCTGCGTCGCTCGGAAAAACGACATCCATCAACGGCGTGACGTCGGCGCTAGACCAGCCAGAATTTGCCACCGCCATTGGCCTGGCTAAATTCGGTTCCCTTCAGCAAAAAAGAAGGGGCAGCAGCGGGTTGTTATCCGGCGGATTGAAAACCATTACCGAAATGTTTCGAAAATAAGCATACCAGCATTTGAGGAATATGAAAAACTTGCCTGATACTGCTGAGACAAACTCGACCATGAAAACTTCGATCAAAGTTTTTGGAATCGGCGGCGCAGGTTGCAACGCCATGAATTCCATCGTCGGCGAAAATGTTTCCGGCTTAACGCTGATCGCGTTGAACACAGACGCACAATCGCTCGCAAATTGCGCCGCGCCCGAAAAATTTTGTCTGGGCGCGAAGCTGACTCATGGCCTGGGCGCGGGCGGCGATCCAGAGGTCGGACGGGATGCAGCCGAAGCAGATTTAGAAAGTCTGCGTGAATTTTGCGGAGAGGCAAAAATTGTTTTTATCGTTTGCGGACTCGGCGGCGGCACGGGCACGGGCGCAAGTTCCGTCGTCGCGCGCGTGGCCAAAGATTCCGGCGCGCTGGTGTTGGGAATTGTCACGATGCCTTTTGAATTTGAAGGCAGCCGCCGTCATCGCCAGGCGCAATTAGGTTTGCAACAACTCAAATGCGTCGCCGACGCGGTCATTTGTTTGCCGAACCAAAAAGTTTTCAAACTGATTAATGAGAAAACGACGGTTCTCGAAACCTTTAGCCTGATGAACGAAGCGTTGGGGCAGGGAGTCGCTGGAATTTCTCGGCTGCTGACGCAAACGGGTTTGATCAATGTTGATTTCGCCGACCTTTGTTCCGTGACGCGCAATCTTCACGCGGAAAGTTCTTTTGCCACTGCGGATGCCAGTGGCGAAAATCGCGCGCTACAAATCGTGGAAAAACTTTTCGCCCATCCGATGCTGGAGAACGGTGAACTTTTGAGCGATTCCGATTCTATTTTAGTCAGTCTCGCTGGTGGTACTGATTTGACCATGGCTGAAGTGAATCGCGTAATGGCAGAGATCAATCACCGTTGTGATGAGGCTCACGTGATTTTCGGTGCGGTCATTGATGAAGCGTTTGTTAATCAGTTGTCGGTCACGATTGTCGCGTCTGGCAGGAAAGGGCACGAAGAAAAAATTCCGGTTCCTGTCCCGAACCATCGCAACACTGCAACGTCGGCTGAGCCGCAATCGGCTTCTCATCTTCTGGATTCCAATTCAACCTCGCGCCCGGCTTCGCGCATACTTGCGCCAGCCCCCCACTTTACACAGGAGAAAAAAGAACAATTGCTCACCCGGCAATCAGGTTCGCGACAAAAGAAAAACGCCTCCCGCATGCGCCAGAATGAATTGCCGCTGGAAATTATTTCCAAAGGCCGCTTCGAGAAAAGCGAACCGACCATCCACCGTGGCGAAGACTTGGATTTGCCGACTTACATCCGGCGCGGGATTGCGTTAAATTAATATAAGTTCCTCCGCGTCTGACTCCTCTAGCACAGTCGGGAGACCACAAAGGCCGGTGGCGCTGTTCAGAGTGAAACCGCCTATTCTGATGGCGAACCAGCCTCATGCATCACCGACTGGCAAATCACTGCCGAACATTTGCAAAAAAAAACTTGCATATTTGTTTGGTTACCTTAAAACACTGACAAGCAAAAGAACAACCCGGGACACACTTGTGAACAATTCACGAAATCTGGAAACGACTCTTCCGTGCCTGGTTGTGTCATCTATTAAGACAAAATTGTCACTAACTGAGCCAGAATTAAGGACTTTTCCCGGCAAACCAAAAAAATGCTGTATCGGAAATAGAGGGAGGTGAATTAAAATGACGAAAGAAATCATCTTGGAAGTTGAACAACTCGAAGAAAAAATTGCGCCTAGTGTTGCGCCCGGCCTGCTCGGCTACGAAGGTCAGCCCGGCAACCAAGGCGGCGGCAATCACCACGGCAATCACAATGGCAACGGACTGCTCGGCTACGAAGGCCAACCCGGCAATCAGGGCGGTTAATCAATTCATTGATTAAAGACGGGGCTGCTGGGAAACCGGCGGCCCCGTTTATTATATGAGCCAGACATTCTCTCCAGGAGCAGCGACGGTTCCTCAGCTTCGTTCCGATTTAATCGTGAGCCGGCAGGGGACGACGGATATTTCCTTCGTCATCAAAGACCCAGCCACAGGTCGTTTCTTTCGCTTCAAAGAAATCGAAGGTTTTATCCTGCAACAACTCGACGGAGCCACTTCGTTAAATGTTATCCAGGCCAGAGTGGAAAATACCTTTGGTGCCACGCTTTCGTGGCAGAACCTGGAGCAATTTGTCGAAAAACTTTCCCGCCTCGGATTGTTGCAGACAAAAACAGCGTCAGAAATTTCACCGCAAAAACCGGGGCGCGTCCGGGGAAATCTTTTTTATCTTCGCTTCAATTTTTTTGATCCCGATGCGTTTTTTGACCGGCTCATTCAGCGGACGAACTTTTTCTTCACGCCCGCATTCATCATCTCATCGGCGTTGATCACGGTTTTTGCGCTCGGACTCACCCTCGCGAATTGGGACGACATCGTTCGCGAAATCAAAATTCAGTTTCGTTTTCAATCCTTCGTCATCGCATGGTTCACTATTTTAGGTGTCATTGCGCTGCATGAGCTTGCCCACGGCCTGACTTGCAAACGATTCGGCGGCAAAGTCCACGAAATCGGTTTTCTGCTGATCTATTTCCAGCCCGCCTTTTTTTGCAATGTGAGCGACGCCTGGCTTTTTCGTCAAAAATCGCATCGCCTCTGGGTCACATTTGCCGGAGCTTATTTTGAAATCTTCCTCTGGGCGACGGCGACGGTAATTTGGCGCGTCACTGATTTCTCATCGGTGATTAACTACATCGCGCTCGTCGTGATGGCCACATCAGGAATAAAAACTCTCTTCAATCTGAATCCGCTCATCAAGTTGGACGGCTACTATTTGCTGAGTGATTTTCTGGAAATTCCCAACCTGCGGCAAAAGGCGTTCAGTTATTTAGGCGCGCTGTTCAAACCGTTTTCCACCTCGGCCATATCAAAAAAGCAAATCACGCCGCGCGAACGCCGAATCTTTTTTGCCTACGGTTTGCTGGCGGCGGTTTATTCCTATTGGCTCATTGCGTTCATCGCGTTGCGCTTCGGAAATTTTTTGATCAACCGCTATCAAGCCTGGGGATTCATTGTTTTCGCGGGCCTTCTTGTTTTGATTTTTAGAAATTTTCTACGCAAAGGACTTCAGGTAATTTCTTCCATTTTCAAAGTGCGCAATGGTATAACCGCTTTCATCAAACGATTGGCCATAACTTCGACAGTCCTCGCGCTCGTTGCCGCGGTTCTTTATTTCTGCCAGATGGAGCTAAAAGTTTCGGGCGAATTTAACATCCTGCCCGCGCACAACGCCGAAATCCGCGCTGAAGTTGAAGGCATCATCCGCGAAATCAACAAGGACGAAGGCGACGTGGTCACTCGAGGCGACGTGATTGCGCGCCTTTCCGACCGCGATTGCCGCTCCGAACTGCAAAAGATAAAAGCTGAACTGGAAGAGAGGCAGGCGAAATTAAAATTGCTCAAAGCGGGCGCTCGATCCGAAGAACTTGACCTCGCGAGAACCAGCATCACCAAAGGCGAGGAGCGGTTGAAATTTTCCAAGAGCCATTTGGAGATGGATAAAAGTTTGTATGAGCAAAAACTTCTTTCGCGAAAGGAATTCGAGGACACGGAAGAATTGGTCGCCGTCAGAGACAAGGAAGTTCAGGAAGCCAAACAGAAGCTGACACTGTTGCTGGCGGGCAATCGGCCCGAGGAAATTGAAGCCATCGAAGCGGAAATCAACCGGCTCAAAGCGCAGCAGCATTATCTCGAAGAACAACTGCAATTGCTTGTGGTGGCGAGTCCCATTTCCGGCGTTATCACCACCCACAAGCTCAAGGAAAAAATCGGCCAGAATATTAAGAAGGGCGATTTAATCGCCGTCGTTCACCAATTAAAAACCGTGACCGCAGAAATTGTTATTTCCGAAAAAGAAATCTCCGATGTGAAGTTGGGCCAGAAAGTGATGCTCAAAGCGCGCTCCCATTCCGACAGCAGTTTTTTTGGCAAAGTGATTTCCATCGCGCCGATTGCCAACAAACAAACCGAAGCCAACCGCGACCGAACCCTCACCGTCATTACCGAACTCGACAACACGTCACTTCTTCTAAAGTCCGACATGAGTGGCAACGCAAAAATTTATTGCGGCAAACAACGCTTGTGGAATCTGATCACTCGCCGACTCGTTCGCTACATCCGGGTCGAATTTTGGTCGTGGTGGTAATGGTGCTTGCCAGTTCAAATACGAATCGCCGTTCACGCCATATGGCGTACCCTGTCACAATACTCATCGACCACCAAAATTAGTCTGGAGCGCTGCCTCGGCTGAATTGGAATGCTTGAATTTGTTTGGAGGATTTTTTCCCGCGAATTTTTGCCTGGCGCGCGTGCCCTTGCATTCCACTCTTAACGGAAGGATGCTTCGTCATGAACTCAAACAGTCTGGGTTTACTCCTCGGAATTGTGGGGACGCTCTGCTGGGGATTTTGTTTCTGGTGGATGCACCGCATTTCTTCCACGCAAAACCGGCTTTTGGATCAGCTCACCGAACAAGGCAAGCGGATTGAACGGCTCTCGAAAGAGGAACACGACTTGATCCGGGAAGTGCATCCGCAAGTTTCCGAAATCAAGGCGAACATCGAGGAAGTCAAAAAGACGATTGATAACGGTGGAACAAACGGAAATCGAAGTGAGGATCATTTACGAAGCCATTGACCGCCGCCCGCCGCGTGAAGACAATCAGGAATGGCAATCACTGAAATGAAAATCGAAAAACTCACCAACGGCAACGGCCCGGCTCCAAAGAAAGGCGAAACCGTCACCGTCCATTACACCGGCTGCTTTACGGACGGTAAAAAATTCGACAGCTCCGTTGACCGCAACGATCCATTTTCCTTCGTGCTCGGAGCGGGGCAAGTCATCAAAGGTTGGGACCAGGGTGTTGCCACCATGAAAGTCGGCGACAAAGTCAAACTCACCATTCCGCCCGAACTCGCTTATGGCCGTGATGGGTATCCGGGCACAATCCCACCGAACTCGACACTTGTCTTTGATGTCGAATTGTTATCTGTCGGTTAAGCGGCGAATAGTCCGGCTGCGATGTCACCATTCCCATTCAAAATAATCCTGCTACACTCAAAAAGTAGTTCACCGCGTTGCAACTGGAAGAACTCATGGATGGCCAGACGTTCAAACCGTTTCGCATTTGTATGTCGGACGGGAAGACATTCGATGTCACAAACCACGATATGGCTTTCGTAAAAAAGAACGAAATAGAAGTCGGGTTGGTTATTGATTCTCGCGGAATCACAGAATATTCCACGCGATGCGTGCTGATCCACATCACGCACCTGGAAGACTTGAGAGGCCAAAAAGCCTGATGCGTTCAGCAGCAAACCAGAATTTTTAAAACCATTCGATGCAAGTTCTGGAATTAAATCACGTTGCGCTCCACGTCAGCGACCTTGAAGCGTCTCTCCAATTTTACCAAAACACGTTGCGTCTGGAGCCGTTGGCGCGTCCGGCTTTCGCCTTTCCCGGCGCGTGGTTTCGACTGGGCGAACGCCAGGAATTGCATCTTATCGGCGAGCGCACCGAGCCGGTCCATTCGCATAATCGCGGGAACCATTTCGCGCTGCGGGTGGATAATCTCGACGAATGGGAAACGCATCTGCAAAAAATCAACGCCGATTTCCGTCCGCGCAAAATGCGCCCCGACGGAGCGTGGCAGATTTTCCTGCGCGACCCGGACGGGCACTTCATCGAACTTTTTACCGGGCCTTAAAAAGGGCGGAACAATTTGTTAAGTTGATTGAGCGCGGTAAAAACTCAATGGCAGTAGCAGCACATTGGTATCGCTGAACGTAAACGCTCCTGGTCCATTGGTCGTAGTAGTACCGAGATTGGACAAACCCAGCCCGTTTATTTGTTTCACGCCATTCGTTGCCGTCGCCACCAGTGTAGGTAATTTTCAATTGATTCGTGCTTGTGCCGACAACATTGACCGTCGCGCCCTCCGGCAAATCACTGAACGTTTCATTAATCGCGTCAGCGCCGTCGTTGTTGGTAATGCCTAATTCGACCATGTCAAACCGCCAAATTTATTTCCAAGACGACCACGTGGACTACTAAGCCTCGCGCATCTGCTGAACATCGTTCAATTTTACAAATCCGTGACAATTCTTCTCTCGCAGATTGAATAATCTCATTATCAATGTTCCTGGCCAGCACATGAAAAAATTCGCTTTGAAACAAACGCCTCGTTTTTTTTGGCAGGGCATTTGGATTGTGTTGCCCGTCATCGCTTTGGCCGCAGTCGGTTTGTTTTCTTTGCGCCAGGACAAACTGCTCGCGGAATCCGAAGCTAAAGAGCGGGCGCAAATAGTTGCCGATGATTTGCACGCGCGGATTCGGAACGACCTCGCGAAAGTGTTGGCCACGACCACGAACGATGGAGTGGATCGCGTCGCATTCAAAATCTCAACCAGCGGCGAATTGTTGTTCCCGCCGCCGATGGCGCCCTTGGTTCAACGGGAACTGCCCTTCGAAAAGCTGACTGAGTCACAGATTGGTTTGTGGCAGGCGGCGAACGCGGTGGAGTTTCGCAGTGCCGACAAACCAAAAGCCATTCAAGCTTATCGAGAGTTCATGGCCACGACACCGCCCGGCGAATTTTTGTCCCGCGCCTCTTTCGCCCTGGGGATTCTGCTGCAACCGGGAGATTTGCCAGCAGCAAAAAACCAATTCGCGGAAATCATTCGCCAATATCCAATGGCGGTGAGTGACGCGGGAATTCTTTTGGCTAAACTGGCTGAAACCAAATTGTTGGAAATCGCCTTTAACCCAACCAATAAACCGACGGCGCAAGACTATGCTGGGTTGAATGTTTTTCGCCGCGATCTTGTCGAGGAGCCGACTCCGCTGACGGAGCATCTGCTGGCGCTGACGGAGCAATGGGAGAGCGCTCACGGTGGCAGTCCTGAAACGACACAGGCAACCCGAAACCTTTGGGCGCAGCACGAGCTTTCGCGGCGGATTTATCAGATGACGACCCAACATTTTTTCGTTCAGCCCCTCGCCGCAAGCTTGCCCATTTTCAAACCAGCGTCCTTTTGGTTCAACGACGAACAAGGTTCAACGGTCATTTCGGCTCAAACCGAGCCAGCTTTTGCATCTGGCAAATCCTCTTATTTTTGTATCAGCTCAAAAATCTCCGGCTCAAATGTCTGGATCAATTGCGTGCCGGAACGCGAACTCCGCAAGATCGTGGAAAACATCTCCCACTCCGCCAAAAATGTTCCTGATTATTTTGGGATCAGCGCCGAGTTGTCTGGGAAAAAATTCACCGATGAGAAGTCCATACGCCCATGGTATTCAATTCAGTGGATGGGGCGTAAAGGTGGCGGAACCAGGAAGGCGGAGGATTCTTCGGATGCCCCGGTTCTTGCCAGTTCCGTCGGAGCAGATGACCAAATGACTGAATTGAAAGTCAGCGTTCATTTAACCAGCCGATCTACGCTTTTTGAACGCCAGCGTCTCCGCTCGTTCTGGTTTAGTTCTCTCATTGTCGTCTCTGCCGCCGCAGCGTTCGTGGGTCTTGTCGCGGCACGCCGCGCGTTTTATCGGCAACT
>JBDSLX010000243.1:0-6121 GCA_039916145.1 Verrucomicrobiota bacterium
CGCAAACTGGAACCGCAGCGACGTGAAAGGCATTCCCACCGAGCCTCGGAAGATAGGGAAATTGGCGAAAATGGCTAGCGGAAGTTTCCGAATGGCCGAATGGAAATCGACGACTTGTGTTCCTGCCTCACGCCTCAGTATCTGGCATTGCGAGAAACCCTTGGAAGTAATTGTTGAAACGCAGATGTCAGATTTAAACCAATAAACACCAGCCATTATCAGCGTGGGATTGGGCGTCTGGGCAGCTCCCGACGTGTTTAGGGGAATGTACTCTGGCAAAAGCGAGGCGATATGGTCCACTCTGAATTATGAAACGGGAAACATTATCGTCTGCCTGCGCGATGTTCACGGGTGACAACTGAAAGCTCCATGAGTTATTCCGGCTCAAACGACCTCAGTAAAGTTGCATTTCTTGGGGATTATTTGCCGAGAAAATGCGGCATTGCCACATTTACTACGGATTTACGTTGCGCCGTTGCGACAGAGTTTCCGGCTATTCAATGCCCGGTTGTGCCGGTCAATGACATCGAGGATGGCTACGATTATCCGGCAGAGGTTCGATTCGAGATAACGGAACAGGATTTGCCGTCGTATTTGCGCGCGGCGGATTTTCTGAACATCACGGGCGTGGACGTTTTGTGCGTCGAGCATGAGTTCGGCATTTTCGGCGGCCCGGCCGGAAGTCACGTGCTGGCGCTGTTGCGCGAATTGCGGATGCCAATCGTCACGACGTTGCACACCGTCTTGCGTGAGCCGAACGATGACCAACGGCGCGTGATGCGGGACTTAATTCGTCTCTCGACTCGGCTGGTGGTGATGAGTGAACGGGGTCGGCAATTTCTGCTTGAGGTTTATCGCGTGCCAGATGCGAAAATCGATGTCATCCCACACGGCATCCCGGACATGCCGTTTGCGGACCCGAATTATTTCAAGGACGAATTTGCGGTGGCGGGCAAACAGGTGTTACTCACGTTCGGTTTGTTATCGCCCAACAAGGGGATTGAGTACGCCTTGCGCGCGCTGCCCGATATTATTCGCGAATTTCCAAATGTCGTTTACATCGTGCTGGGCCAGACGCACCCAAATCTTTTGCGCGATGAAGGGGAGCCGTATCGCTTGAGCCTGGAACGGCTCGCCAAAGATCTCGGGGTACAGAAGCATGTGGTGTTCTTTAACCGCTTCGTGGAGCTGGAGGAATTAATGCGGTTCATCGGCGCGGCGGATATTTATCTCACGCCTTATCTGACGGAATCGCAAATTACTTCTGGCACTTTAGCCTATGCGTTTGGCGCTGGGAACGCGGTGGTGTCCACTCCTTACTGGCATGCGGCGGAGTTGTTGACGGAGGAACGCGGCAAGTTGGTGCCGTTCCGTGATGCCAAGGCTATTGCTACGGCGGTGGTGGAGCTTTTACGTGACGAGTCGCTGCGACACTCGATGCGCAAGAACGCTTACAAACTCGGACGCGACATGGTGTGGAGCCGGGTGGCGCAGCTTTACGTGAAATCTTTTGTGCAGGCGCGTCACGACCACAGCTTCGTCGGCACAAAATCTTCACCGATCAAGACGCTGGATGAGCAGCCCGGCCATTTGCCGGAATTAAAACTCGATCACCTGTTTCGCATGAGTGATTCGACGGGAATCTTTCAACACGCCAGCTTCACCGTGCCGAATTTTGGCGAAGGTTATTGCACCGACGACAACGCGCGCGCGCTGGCGTTGGCGCTGATGTTGAAACGTTTGGGGCACGGTTCGCCTCGCATCGGCGCGCGCACGGCCACCTATGCGGCGTTTCTGAACCACGCATTCGACCGCGAGCGCGGGCGGTTTCACAACTTCATGAGCTTCGACCGCCGCTGGCTGGATGAGGTCGGCTCGGAGGATTGTCACGGCCACGCGTTGTGGGCGCTCGGCTTGTGTGTGGCGCAGTCCGGGCAGGGCAGTTTTCAAATGCTCGCGGCGCAACTCTTCGAGCAGGCATTGCCGGTGGCGACGGAGTTCACTTCGCCGCGCGCCTGGGCGTGCGCGCTGATCGGCATTGACGAATATCTGCGGCGGTTGAGCGGCGACCGGCGCGTGACGCAATTTCGCGAATTGTTCACGGCGAAACTGGTGCAGCGTTACAACGACGCTGCGACGGAGGATTGGCACTGGTTCGAGGATACTGTTTCCTACGCCAACGCGAAGTTGCCGCACGCCATGATTCTCAGCGGGCGTAGTATGAACAATGGAACTATGGTGGAACTGGGAATCAAAACATTGCGGTGGCTGATCCAGGTTCAGACTTCGGACGCCGGCTCCTTCCGTCCGGTTGGCTCAAACGGATTTTATCCACGCGGCCAGGAACGCGCGCTCTTTGATCAACAACCCATCGAAGCGCAAGCCACCGTGTCAGCGTGCATCGAAGCTTATCACGCGACGAATGACGTTTTCTGGCTGGCGGAAGCGCGCCGCGCATTCGAGTGGTTCCTCGGTCGAAACGATCTAGGTCTAGCGCTCTACGATTCAACTACCGGCGGCTGTCGCGATGGATTGCACGTGGATCGCTTGAGTCAAAATCAAGGCGCGGAGTCAACACTCGCCTTTCTCCTTGCGCTCGCCGAAATGCAGGCGTTGCAGAACACACTAACTAGTTTCAAAGAGCCTGACGGCAAATAAGCCGGTGGCCGAACTTTTACAAAACAACATGACGACCAGCACCCCTCCATATGTCCACGCCAAACGGATCGGCCCGACTTTGAAACCCGATCACTCGCGCGTGTTAATGCGACCCTTTCGTCCCAGCACGGATGATATTGCCCGAAGAATTGCGTCGCAGGTGATGGCTCTGCCGGAGTCGGAAGTCGTGCGCGTGCTCGACGAGGTGCTGAGTGAATTCGGAAATCGACACGCCGCTGTGGAAAGATTTCTCCTGAACCGCTTTAAGCAGGTGCGCCATCATCTCACGGGTAATCGAAAAACTTCAGCCAAACGGCAGGCATTGATTGGTGCCTATTTTACCCATGAATATTCGCCAGAAGCGGCGGCGCTATTCAATCCTTCCATTGTGCCACACCCGGACCAGTCGGCTCTACCACCGGGATCGCTGCGTTTCATCCTTAGCCTCCGAGCTACAGGTGAGGGACACATTTCCTCCATCACGTTTCGCGAAGGCGTCATCAACGCCCAGCACCGCGTCACCCTGGCACCGCCAGTGGCGTTTGCGACCGAGCCGGATCACGTGCCCAACGCCGCCTACGAAACGGCGCTCTTCGCCCGAAAGTTGGATGAAGTGGGCGTGCGAAATAAATTTTGCCGGTGTGTGCTCGATCAACTCGATAAAACATTTACCGTGGAGCAGTTGCGCCGTGTTTTAGCGGACGAGCGGATGCGCACTGAAGAAAATGCCGCTTCCGCCGACCGCGCCGCTCGCGGCATGTTACTCTTGGCCGAGTCAAACTATGACGTACGGTTTGATCCAGGTCAGCCGGTCTCCCAACGAACCATCTTTCCCTCCTCGCCCAGCCAGAGCAATGGCATTGAGGATGCGCGCTTCGTCCGCTTCGCCAACGACGACGGCAGCTTCACTTACTACGCGACCTACACTGCCTACGACGGGAAAATTATTCTGCCGCAACTTCTGGAGACTTCGGACTTCGTTCACTTCAAGTTCATCACTCTGAACGGTCCCGGTGTGCAGAACAAAGGCATGGCATTGTTTCCGCGAAAGGTTGACGGCCATTACGTCATGATCTCCCGCCAGGATGACGAGAACATCCTCATCATGTTCTCGGACAATATTCATTTCTGGCATACGCCGAAGCTGCTGCTTTCGCCCGCGCAGCCGTGGGAGTTTTTCAAGATTGGCAACTGCGGATCACCCATCGAGACGGAAGCGGGCTGGCTCGTGCTAAGCCACGGCGTCGGCGCGATGCGAAAGTATTGTCTCGGCGCTTTCCTGCTCGACCTGGAAGACCCGACCCGCGTGATTGGCCGTCTGCGCGAGCCGCTGCTTTCTCCCAACACCGCCGAGCGCGAAGGCTACGTACCGAACGTGGTTTACACCTGCGGCGCGATTCTCCACGAACGCGAACTCATCATCCCCTACGCTATGAGTGACTCCGCCACGAGTTTCGCCAGTGTTTCGCTCGACGAATTGCTGGCGGCGATGGAATGAATTACTCCGCATGCTCCGAACAACTCACGGCGAGTTTTGTTGCAAACGGTAGAATCGAATTGAAGCATTGAGCAACGCATTGGTATCGGTGCTGGTCGATTCCGCGCCGGTGCCTGGCAAAATTCCCACCAAGTCAATCCAACTCCCAGGACTTAAATCCGGAGAATATTCCACGCTATAATTTCTTCCCGCAAAGGTGTGAAAGCGAAGTAACAAATCCGCGCCAGCGATTTCGGTGGAATTAATTTTCAAATTCTCGACAGACAAAGCCATATTGCGCTCTTCGCGTGACAAGCAAGCACGGAGTGACGCGCCATGCCCTGTTGGCTTATGGATTTCTGACTCGATAAAACCGTTGCGGCTGTCCGCCCGGCGCAGAAGGATCGTTGAAGGCCCCAACGCCTGCACCATCCGTCAGCACGTTGGTCAAAGTGAGCCAAGTGGTTGGGCTTGCAAGGATATCCGCGTATTGGACCGTATAAGTTGTATTTGGCGAACCAGAAAAAGTCCCTTGACCAGCCGAAGTCGTCACAAAAGAGCTTGGGGGTTGAGCCACGCTTGCTCCTGTAAAGTTCAATATGAGGTCGTTGCCAATGATGCTCAGACTGAACGAGCCGCTGCCGAGGCCGTTCACGAAATTGTTTGTGTTCAACGTAAAGGCGTTGGTGTCGAAGCCAGTGACGCCGGTGGTGGTAGATGCAATTACCCAGGAATAACTATTTATCTCGCTGAAATCCGAGACTGCGCCGGGCGCGTTGGCCAGCGTGAGTGATGTGATGTTGATGATGAACTTGTTGCCGGACGTCGCGGTGATATTCAAACCGCCGGTGATGTTCAACTTGTCCCAGCCGGGGCTGGTGCCAGCAGTGCCTGCCGCCTGGTTGATTTCAAAAACATAATGTCCGCCGCCCGCCCAGGTTTCCGAACCGCTGCCGAGTGTTCCCACGCTGCTGCCGGGCGCGACAGTTCCAGAAACTGCGACAGCGCCGGACGCGCTGCCGCTGCCGGTGAGCGTGCCGAGCGCGCCGATGGTTACGCTGCCACTGCCGAGCGCGCTGCCAGAGCCGTTGATTATTTTGACCGCGCCTTCGTTGATGACCGTGCCGCCATCGAAACCATTCGCGCCATTTGAAATCGTGAGCGTTCCGGCGCCGACCTTGGTGAAGCCGAAGCCAACTCCGCTGATTACGCCGGAAAGAATGGTCGCACCGGTGTTCAGGTTAGTAATGACCGGAGACGAACTTCCTGAAATGCCGAGACTGATAGGGCCGGCGAGGTCGATGTCGTTAGTGCCGCTGACCGTGAACCATGAACTTGTCAAAACCAACGAAATATTGGTGCTGGCGAACTGGACTGAATTTGTAATCGCATTGACACCCGTCAATGAAATCCCCGCCTGCAAGGAAACCGCCATGGCCCCAGCGGCTCCACTGGGAGCAACGACATATTGGCCACTGCCCAACGCGTTTTTGTGGTTGAGGCGTAAAGTGCCGCGCCGAGCTGTCATACCGCCACTCCAGGCGCTATTATCTCCAGATAAAACAACTGTTCCGCCGGTGTTGGCCCCATGCACCACCGCGCCAATTCCGCTGAAATTTCCACTCATCGCAAATGTGTTTGGCACGTCACTATCCAGCGTAATAATCAAACCGTTGTTGGCGTTGAAGACGACCTCGTTCGTCAAAGTACTCAGCGCTACGCCGAGGTTGCGCAAGGTCGCGTTGGCTACTCCGCCGACAGGCATACTCACAATCACTCTACCTTTTCCGGCGGAGGCGTCGCTGTTGAAACGGACGCCACCGCCAAAAATCGTGAAATCTCCGGCAAAATCATTAGTACCAGACAAAGTAAGGTTAACAGTCGTACCTGCTAAAGCCCCAAAGCCATAAGACTTCGTCAACCCGCCGGGTCCCGTGATATTTCCTGGAATCGTCATGGTCCTGTTCTGAACCATGGAAAGGGTGC
>JBDSLX010000244.1:0-5598 GCA_039916145.1 Verrucomicrobiota bacterium
GAGCGTGAAACCTGATTTGTGATTTGCTTTTGTTCTCATAACGCGAATGCGTTCAAGTTATTTGCCTAACAAAAAAGGCTTAGGAACGGATTCCTAAGCCTTTGTGTAGGACAGAATAGCTTAGTTATTCAGCACGTGTGGAGTCGCTCCACCAGGCAGGATATTGCATGTTGGAACATCAGCGACGCTGAGAGTTACGTAGCTGGTTAGAAACGTCGGCGTTGCTGCCGAATCCGCCGGGCAGAAAACGTTAGCCGTTGCGCCGCCACGTCCGAGATAAGGCGCAATATCGCTTCCATCCGTAGCCGGACTGGCGGTTGAAGTTTGCTTGGTTTCCAAAGCCCATTGCTGGATCGCTCCATCAATCTGGCGAAGGTTGTTGATACAAGCATTTTGCTGTGATTTGGTGCGAGCGCGGATGAAATTAGGAATCGCGATAGCCGCCAAAAGACCGATAATGGCGACGACGATCATGATTTCAACCAAGGTGAACCCGGACTTACGATTTGTTTTTGTTTGCATACTATTGTTTTACTTTCTATTGCGGCGTGAACGAAGCACAGGCGGGTTTATTATAATGACTAAATTTGTTCACATATTGCCTGTTGCCAACCGCGCTTTGAATCTAAGCAACAGCAGTGCCAAAATCAAATTTGTCTTAACTCTTAAATATTGAGGGTGGGTTTTATGAGAAAATGGGCAAACGGGGAGCAAAAATCAAATAAACGCCCCTTTTTGCCATCAGCCGGTCCAGGTTTCCTGCCGAAATTTTACACGAAAGTCTCGTTTAGAGACAGGTTTGAGAATTAACAAGCACTGAAAAACACTAAAAATCGGAGCCAGTTGATCATTTCAAGGTGGCGAGGAATTCGACCAGATCACGGATTTCCCGCTTTGAAAGGATTTGGGTGAGACCGTCGGGCATACCGGAATTTCCGCGTTCGCGCGATTTAATATCTGCTTTCGCGATTTTCACGAGGCCATCTTCGGGCGAATTGACGGCCAACTCGGTTTCATTCTCGCTCTTGAAAATACCGGCGTAGCTTGCGCCGGTTCTCGTTACTACGAGAAGTGTTTCAAAACCGGGCGCGATCTGCGCGTTGGGTTGCACCATGGATTGGAGCAGATATTCGCGGGTCTTTTCCGCCCCGATGGTTGTTAGCGCCGGTCCCACATCACCGCCTTCGCTGCCAATTTTGTGGCAACGCATGCACGAAGCTTCGGGGCGTTCGAGAAAAATTTTACGACCGGATTTCGCATCCCCGCCGAACAAAGTTTGCCGAAAATTGTCCAGCGACTCGCTGGATTTCGATACCTGCTTATGCAATTTTTCATTGAGCGATGGCCGTTTGGAAGCAACTTCGAACAACTCCAATTCAATTTCGCGGGGCAATTTGCCGGCCAAATATTTTTCGACCTGTTCGGATACAATTGAATCCGCTCGCGCATTAGTGATTGAGGCAAGCGACACCATTGCGCCCTGTTGTTCGGGGACGGATCCGTTTTCGAGGATTGACCGAATTTGAGCGACTGCTGTCTCCGGTTCGAATTGTGTCACAAGACGATTGCCTTCTCTGCGGACTAGTTCGCTGGAGTCGGTTTGCGCGAGTTTCGCGGCGTCGGTAAGACGCGAATCCTTTAATTCCGCCAAGGCTTTCAGTGCTTCGATGCGAACTTTTTCGGAGTTTTTATTTCCGGCAAAAATGGCGTAGAGCGATTGTCCCGCGCTGGTCAAGCGCAAACCAATTATCGCATTGATTGCGGCAAGCTTGATCGGGTCCGGGCGATCGCCACTCACAATTTGATTCACAACCGGTCGCAAAGCGGTGGCGGCGACCTCGCCGTTTCGGTTTCCTGGAAACTGGCGATAGGTGCCGACGATGCGATCACGCTGGCCCGGTCGGTCCCAGATGGCAAAGACGTTGAGCGCTTCCTCCGCAACCGAAGTGAGTGAACTTTGGCGGGCGGCGTATTGGGCGAGCGCGTTGGCGTGTTCGACCGCACCGAGATGAAAGTTGGCGTTGACGGCACGCAATTGGAACGCCTCAAACTGGCTCGCATGGTTTTGACCGAATTTTCGTTCTGGCGAGAGGAGCGCGGCCAGTTGCGGCAGCGCGGAATTGATTGGCACATCGTTGATGGCGCGGGCGGCTTCCACCACCAGCAATTCATCGGCGTCCTCCAGAAACATGGCAATGTCGGAAACTTCCAAATAGCGCATCGCAAGAAGCGCGCCCATACGGACGGCGGATGAACCATCTTTGCCAACGACGACGAGCTGCGGGACAGTCGCGCAACGGCTCAGTGCAAAAGCGCCCCCGTGACGCAAATAAACGTCGCGATTGTTGTTTTCCCGCAACATCGCGAGGAGCGGCTCGACCGCATCGCCGCGTTCCAGTTTTCCAAGGCTTTGTGCCGCGAAGAAACGGACGCGCAGGCTTGGGTCATTAAGCAATTTCACTAATTCCACGAAGGCGTCAGATTTGCGACCATCGCCCACCATTTTCGCCGTTTGTGCACGGATTTCGGGATCGTGGCTCCTGAGCAATGGAATTAGAGAATCCAGCGCGGCGGAATTTTTTCGTCCGAGTTGGCCCAACGCCCAAATGGCGTGGCGGCGCGCAACCGGATTAGAAGAATTGTCAGCGGACAATTTTGCGAGCGCCTCGACGCTTTGTGGGCCGCGTTCAGCCAAAGTAAATTGCGCCTCGATCCGCACGCGCATATTGGGATGCGACAAAAATTTGAGGAGTTCGCGCTGGGACGATTTGACGAAACCTTTGCCGATGATTTTTTCGGTCTCTCTAACAATCGGGTCTTTGATCGAGTTCGTTTCGGAAACGCGATAGATTCGGCCTTTGCCGGTTTGCGCCCAACCTTCGCCCCAATCAGAAAAGTAAAGTCGGCTGTCGGGACCGAAATCGACGTCGGTCGCTTGCACGTTCCAGAGGAATGGCTCCGATTTGACCAATTCAAAACTCGCGCCACTCGGTTTCACAGAAAAAGTCTGGATTCCACTTTTCGCAACCGTTCCTTTGAATTGGCAGAGGAAAAAATGTCCGTGGTATTTCGCCGGTAAACCTGTTCCCGGATAATAAACCAGCCCGGACGGGCCGTCGTCGAGATTGGCAATCGGTGGAACGATGTAAGCCGCCTGGCCGTCAAAATGAGGAACCCAAAGTTTTTCCGCCATCCACGGGACCAGATCGTAACCGAGTGGCGGATGCTGATAGCCAACGCGCCAACCGCTGTCTCCGCCTTCTACAACGTAAACCCAACGCTCGTGGTCGCCGTGATCGAAGTCATTGTCGCCGGTGAACAGGTTTCCAAATTCGTCAAAGGCCAGTTCCTGCGGATTACGCAGACCGCGATGAACCACTTCCAAATCGCTTCCATCAGGATTGCATCGGAAGACGGCGCCTTCGTCAGGGAACGACAGAGTTTTGCCTTCTTTCGTTTTCACATTCGCGCCGCGGTCGCCGAAGCTGAAATATAGTTTGCCGTCGGGACCGAGAATCAGGCCGTGCAGATCGTGGCCGGTGTAGCTGAAACGCACGCCGTAACCATAACTGAAAGTCTGGCGCGACTTAGCCTGACCTTGCGTGTCGATCCCCTGAAGTTCAGTGATTTCGGGAATATTCGCGAACCAGAGTTTACCGCGATGGGCGAGGACGCCAGATGCGATTCCATCGAGGGCGCTGTTGAAACCGTCTGCATAAATAGAGGAAACATCCGCCTTGCCGTCATGATTGCGATCTTGAATGAGGCGAATGATTTCGGGTTCCAGCGCGAGCTGCTTCGCTTCCTCGCCGAAATTTTTTTTCGTCATTGCCAAACGATCCTCCACGGAGCGGCAGGCAAGGTCGTCATCGAGCATGCCCATGTAATGGCGAATATCCAGAACACTGGTTCCAAAACGGTGAGTTTCTGCGACGAAAACGCGGCCTTTCTCGTCGAGGCAAAAGGCGACGGGATTGGCCAGCATCGGTTCAGCAGCAAAAACGCTGGCTTCAAAGCCAGAAGGCAAACGAAATCGCTTTAAGGCGCTTTGCGCTTCAGTTGAAGCAGGGACGACGTGCGGCACCGCGTCGCGTTTTAGAGCCTCTAAACTGACGACCGGTGGCGGGTCAGAGGCGATGGCCACGTTGGTGGAAATTCCCAAGCCCGCTAATAGAGTCGTTGCGATCAAAGCGTTTAAATTTAATTTCATCATGCTCATCGCGGAGATTTCAGAATTATTTTTTTTCCGAAAGGTGCCATTTATCTGGTTGCAGAAAATTATCATGGGTAACGGTGTCGTCTATTACACCCAACGGGTAAATTTGCCGCGCAACGAGATACGGATATTTCAAATCCCCTCGGCGGCGGATATCGGGTTGGCAAGTGCAGGAATTCTGCCTGGAACATTGGATATAATTCAGAACTAAATCTTACATAATCGGGCAGACATTTGTCAAAAAGCTTGGCGCACTGTTCCCGCAACCGGGCCAATCGCGAAAAACAGCGGGTTCACTTTTGGTAGTGACTCCCAGATTCGGCTGGTTCCTTCCGAACGTAGCCGAATCAAGAACAAACCCGCGATTTCAAACAAATCTCAGCATTTATTCGCATCACTGGCCTTGCAGTAGAGCACGTGACCCGCACCGTTCAAACACCTTGATACCCAAGCATCAAAGAAATGGAGCCAGTTGTCGGAGTCGAACCGACGACCGACGGTTTACAAAACCGTTGCTCTACCACTGAGCTAAACTGGCATTTGACCCCTGCAAACATTGAATAAACCCTGTAAACATTGACTGAACTACGCTTTTCACTGTTTCAAGACTTGCAACTGTTTGCACCTTGTTGCTTTCCAATGTTGCTAGAATTACTTCACTTTTAGCAATGTCCTAGCAACATTTTGAACCAACGGGGCGCAAAGTATATTTCCATCGTGCTGCTGGCAAACGAAATTTCTTTTCCCGCTTGCAATCCGTTCGCAATTTCAGCTTGCCGGGTTGCTTCTCTCCGTTAAATTTTTTGGTGTGATCTCCGCAAAATCCATCGCGCAAAAATATCTCGCGAAATTAAATCTTCCATCGCGACTGGACGGCGCGACCATTCAGCTTGCGGATTACAAATCGGATTCAGATTTGAAATTCTTAAAAGGTGCCGACGAATGGTCGCTGGAATTTCATCGCGAAGTGAATCGGTTTTTTGGCGATGCGTTACGCGAGCGCGGCGCGAAGGTGGTCGCCGTGGTCGTGACCATGAAAGATTATTTCTCATGGCTGGCAAAATTTGATCTGAAAAATACAACGGAGAACCGGGCGCAATTTATTTCTTGGTCAACCGCGCCAGAGCCAAAACTCATGCCCATTCGTTGAATCTCCGTAGGATAATCAAACTCATTTTGATTCGGCCTTTCGTCTCGTTCAATCTTTACCATCGGCCACGGCGGATCAATGACCAGCACGTCGAATTTACCTACAGCCGATTCCGGTTGTGATGCCGCAACGGTTTCGAGGCGGGTAACTATTTCATCGCGTTTAATCTTCCGCTTGATGTCAGCGGCAACCTTATTTATTGAGGTCTCGCGGTTTTGTAGAGCCTTCTTTG
>JBDSLX010000245.1:0-8598 GCA_039916145.1 Verrucomicrobiota bacterium
CCCGCCCAGGCAAATTCCGTCGCGAGAATGGCCAGCCCCGCCGGAATGACCAGGAAAGCTGGCCCGGGCAAAACGATCAGGGCGATGCCGAAAATTAAAACCGTCCCGCCAATAATGCCCACCCAGATTTTTTTCCAGCGCGAGGAATTTTTATTTTGCATTTATGCGCGCGATTATTGCGCCCCAGCCAATTGAAATCTCGCCGCAGAACCGGGCGCTTCTTCCAACTCAACGCGAACTCCGGCTTTTCTCTTTTTCACATCAACGAGGAACGTCATCTGATGACTTCCGCGCGTCAGATCCAGAATAAGATTTTCCTTCAGTTCGACTGGCTTTGAATCCACCGTCAGCGACAATCCGTCCAGCGAATTCAACTTGATCTGAATTTTTCCCGCCGTGGTTGAATCAATCTGAAATCGGGCCAGCGCTGCGTCCTGGTTCGCAAATAAATCCAGTGGCAAAACTCCCGACACGAAACTGTAAGCCGTCGTCCACGTGGTCGTAGTGTCGGGCGAAATCGGAAAACCAATCTGCCACTTGCGCACAATCGCTTTCGGGTTATTCGCGTATGCGCCGGGCTTGCCGAGTTCGGACAAAAACCGAACGAGATCTATCAACTCGGAATGTTTGAGCGAATTCGCCGAACCATCTGGCATGAGCGAAGTGCGGCGCTCATTTTTTTCTTTGATGTTGCTCGTCGGAATTACGATTTCATTTCGCGTCGCGTCTTTCAAAACGAGTTCATCTTTGTTTTCGCGAACTCTGACACCGAAAATCGCGTCGTCCTCTTTCGTCGTGACTTCCACCGTTTGAAATCCGTCCTTGATCACTTTGTTCGGGAACAAAATCGATTCAATCAAGTAATCAATCGTCGAGCCGCTGCCGACGGCGCCGAGTTCAGGTCCGAGTTGCCCCCCTGCTCCGCTGATGGCGTGACAGCCGAGGCAATTCAAATCCGTGCGCCGATAAATTTTTTCGCCGCGCGTCGCGTCTCCGCTTTGCTGAACCTCCTTGACCCAAGGCTCCATTTCCGCGCGGCTCATCTCTTTCGTCTCCGCACTGGTCCCGGCGGCTGGGCGAACAGTCGGCGAAACCGATTTCTCTGCCGCCACTTTTTCAACCTCCGTTTTGGGAAGAATTTCTTCAATCTTCCATGCGTCCGCCAACCGCATGGCCGCGCTCTTCAATTCCGAATTTGGGGAACTCATCCATCCCTTGAGGCGCGCCGTGTCCACCTTGGGAATAATTTTTCGATTCCGCGCCGCCGCTGCCAGAGCATCCAAAGCTTTGGCCTGCAACGCCGGCTCAAAGTCTTTGTTATAAAGCACGCCGAGTTCATCCGTGTCACCCAGCGTGGCCAACATCCCGATATATTTTTCTGGGTTTTTTTCCGTGCGCAGCAACTCGATCAGCCGCTTGTTCGCATTATTAGGATCAACGATTTCCAGCGCGTATTGAAGATGTTTCGTGTTTCCGCCGAACGTCACCGCGCCGGTTTGCAATGCCGGAAGCCAATGCGACTTCAAGGCATTCGCGGTGTTCTTCAATGCTTGATCCAGATATTTATCCAGCGGCTGGTCGAGGGCGCGCGCGGCAATTTCCATCGAGCGCGCATCGGGGATGTAACTGAGCGTGATGACGGCTTGCAGGCGCACGCGCGGATTTTCGTCGGCAATTTGGGGGGCGAGAAGGTCCAACACACTGGCCGATTGGGAATCAAGCGCGGGCGCGTCGTGCCAGTATCGCAACACGGCGGTCGCGGCCGCTCGCGCATCCGGAGTTTTTGCCCGCAATAAATTTTTCAGCAAATCAGGTTCGACGACGTTCAGCGTTTGATACGTCCACAATGCTTCGAGGCGCTGATGATCGTAATCCGTGTTTTCGGGAATCAATTTTTTCACCCAGTTTGCCAGCGCGGGCAAAACTTCTTTGCGATTGCGCTCGGACAAAATGCGCCGGGCTTGAGCGCGGTTGAAATCTTCCGGCGCTTTGAGTTGTTCCAGAATTTCTTTCACGGATGCTTTGGCGAAATTAAATCGCGGAACGAGCGGGCGATTTTTCGCGGTGACTCGCCAGATGCGGCCATGCGTGAAGTCGCGGCCCGGATCGCGGAAATGATATTGCATGTGGCCGATGAGCGGATTGTACCAATCCGCAATGTAGAGCGCACCGTCGGGACCCATGCGCATATCAACGGGGCGAAATGCGCTGTCGGTGGAAACAATCAGCGGCGCGAGTTGTTTCATCGCGTAACCGGAGCCGTCATCTGAAAAACTCCAGCGCGCGACGCGATTTTCTTTGAAGGGCGCGGCGATTAAATTTCCCTGCCAGTCATCGGGAAAATGTCGGCCACTGATGATTTCACCACCGGCAAGTTTTCCTTCACCTCCCGGAACCGGAATCGCGGAAGAAGTTTTGTTGGCGGTTGGCAAAATAAAATTGCTGCCCTGCTGGCCGGAAGAATCGATGTGAAAATCAAAACCCCAGCGGTTCCAGTAATGTCCCCAGGGATTTGGCGGGACGCTGCTTGCGAGATATACTTCCAGCTTTTGCGACGCAGGTTGGAATTCGAAAATGCCCGCGAGCCAATTGCCGGAGTGATGGACGATGCCACGCGCCGTCTCAATGGTGCTATGGAGAAAAACACCTTGGTTGAAATAAATATTTCCGCCAGGACCGAAGCGCAAAACGTGTCCTTTGTGATGCGAATCCTCTGTGCCGTAACCGGAAAGAATAAATTCCTTTTCGTCGGCAAAACCGTCGCTATCCGTGTCGCGCAAATGCAGAAACGTGGTGTCGTCGAAAGTATAAATGCCCTTGTTGCCGGGAAGAACGCCGGTGGGAATATACAAATCGTCGGCGAATACCGTTGTCTTGTCCGCGCGCCCATCGCCATCTGCATCTTCAAGCACGATGATTTTATCGGTGGCTTTTTCACCCGGCTTGATTTGTGGATACAACGTCGTGGTCGCGACAAAAAGTCGTCCGCGTTCATCAAACGCCATTTGGATTGGTTTGTTAATCAGCGGATCGGCGGCAAATAGATTCACTTCAAATCCGTCTGCAACTTGAAACGATTTCCTTTCGAGTTCCGGGTCCGGTGCACTTGGGTCAGGCTCGATCGGTCGGGTAGTGACCGTTTTTAACTCCAGATCAAGGACTTTTTCGTTTCTCGAAAGTTTTCGGCGCATCTCGGCGATCTTGGCGTCGCCCGCGACGGCTAGTTGAGCAAACGCGGTGATTTCTTTATCAAGCGGCTGCTGCGTATCTCCAATCTTGTCCTGAAAACGGGTGCCGTTTGGATACACGTATTCCGAATTCATCGGGCGATAGTGATACCACCATTGTTTATTTTTATTTTTGATGGCGGCGCGCAACGACTCCTCGGCTTCACGTTTCATTTTTACCGGCACAAGGCCCAGAGCTTTTTCAATCGTGTCGGCGACTTTTTGATAACCGCGCGAATTCAAATGAACGCCGTTGCTGGTGAGCGGTTGTTTGACGTTCGTGCGTGGCGAATCGAATAAATTGACGAATGCGCAATTCCGTTCTCGCGCGATTTTCTCAATGGCGTTGACGTAAAGCTGGAGATTTTTATTGTGGGTTTCGACTTCGGGTAAATTGCCGTCGAGAGTTTCGTGGTGGAATGGAGAAATCAAAATGAAGCGAGGGCTGCTCAAGTCACTTGCGCTCTGACGGGACGCCGCCGCGAGTTTGTCGAGCAGCGCGTTGTAATTTTTGGTGAAGTCGGCCAAACCCGCTTCACCCCGAAACGATTCCATCATGCCGTAGCTGATTAAAATCACGGTGGGCTTAATTTTCTCAACGTAATCCAAAAGCGTTGGGACATATTTCGGGCGCGCTTCATGCGTGGGATTGACAAAAGTTTCCACGGTGTCGCCGCTCCAGCCGAGATTGCGGAAGGTAAAATTGCGATCCAGAAAATGCTGCGCGAGCATTGTTTCGATATGGCCTTCGTACTGTTCGCGCTCTATGAAGACGCCGCCGATAAACGCCATGCGGTCGCCTTCGCGGATTTCAAATTTGGTTTCTGCCACGGCAAGAAAACCACAGAGGCAGAAAGCCACAGTGAAAAGCCAACTCAAAATTCTACGCCTCTGCGACTCCGCGGTGGTGATTGTATTTTTCATTTTTGTTTTTCGTAACTTACGTTGATGTCCAATTTGCCGGGCCATTTTTTAGGAACCGGCTTATTGAGTGCCCAATGAATTGCGTTCACGGCGAGACGCTGGACAGCTTCGACTTGAAAATCTTCAGGATGACCGAGTGACGTGTAAAACGCGCGCCCGCCTTTTTCCGTGTGATAGGTCCACGCTACGGGATTTTCGATGGCCGGTTTTTCCGGGTTAACGGATTTGCCCATTAATAGCTGAGTCGCTTCAGCGGGCGGATATTTTGGCAACACGTGATAGAGCCACGAAGGCACGTGGAAATCTTTATCAATGCCGGTGAGAATCGGATTCTTCGCCGCTGCCGGAATGATTGAAACGTCGGTGGTGGAGGTATGTCCGTAATGCGTGTGACCAGCCGCGTTCCAGCCGGGCGGCGTGCCGAACGCGATTTCGCCAAAGGAATTCCAGCGTTCCAACTCGTCACCTTTCGGATAATGAAAGGAATGCGAAGTGGTGCGAAATCCGACGACGGGTTTTCCTGAGTCCAAATATTTTTGGATCTGCGCGAGTTGCTCTTTGGGCAGCAACCGCCAGCGCAAAAAGAAAACGGCGAGGTCTGCTTTCTCCAATGCTTCCAGTCCGGGAATATTCTGTTCGTAATTTTCGTCGCGCACTCCTTTTTCGTTCGTCGCCAGAAGAACGGTCGTCTTCATCCCAAATTTCATTTCCAGTTCTTTGGCGAGCAACGGCATGGTGCGCTCGGAACTGTATTCGTGATCGCCCGTGACAAAGACGATGTGCGGCGGATTGGCGGCGCGGACTTTCTCCGTCGTTGAGAAAGCCAGAAATATTCCGGCGAGCAGAAGCAAAAGGATTTGTTGCATGGGCCGAGAGTAAAATTGTTTTGGCGCGCTGTCGATAGAGAGATCACCGCATTGCAAAGTTCTTCGGGCGCGAGAATATTAAATCATGAAGGTTCGACGTAAACACGCAGCGCCCGTTCCAATTGTCACCGACCCAAAGAAATCCGCGCAAGCCGTCGGCTTGCGTTATGTGTTGGATGAAATGCCGGGCCTTCGCCGTCAGAAGGTCGGCAAAGGATTTCGCTTTGTCGATTCAAACGGAAAAGTCATTTCGGATCGCGCGCGTCTTGGACGAATCAAATCTCTCGCGATTCCTCCGGCTTGGACCGATGTCTGGATTTGCCCAAATGAGAAGGGCCATTTGCAAGCGACAGGACGCGATGATCGCGGACGCAAGCAACACCGTTATCACCGACGTTGGCGCGAAACGCGCGACGAAACAAAGTTTAACCGCATGATTGTTTTTGCGAAGGCGCTTCCAAAAATTCGCCAGCGCGTGCACAAAGATTTGAAATTTCCGGGCCTGTCCCGCAAAAAAGTTTTAGCGACGATCGTGCGTTTGCTCGAAATGAGTTTGATTCGCGTGGGCAATGAAGAATACGCGCGGAACAATCATTCGTTTGGTCTGACGACGATGCAGGATAAGCATGTGAAGGTGAATGGCTCGACGGTGCATTTTCAATTTCGCGGCAAGAGCGGCAAACATCACACGATTGACGTTAAGAACAAGCGGCTCGCGAAAATTGTGAAGCGTTGCCAGGAAATTCCAGGACAGGATTTGTTTCAATACATCGACGAGGACGGCAAACGGCAGGATGTGAAGTCCGAAGATGTGAACGAGTATTTGCGAGAAACCAGCGGCGAAGACTTTACGGCAAAAGATTTTCGCACTTGGGCTGGAACGGTCCTCGCGGCAATTGCGCTGCGTGAATTTGAAAAGTTCGACACGCAAACGCAGGCGAAAAAGAATCTCGTGACTGCGATTGAATCCGTCGCGCAAAAACTCGGCAACACGCCAGCAATTTGCAAAAAATGTTATGTGCATCCGGCGATTTTTGATTCGTACCTCGACGGCACGATGGTGAAGACGTTGCAACAACGCTCGGAAATGGAGATAAAAACTTCCCTGAAGAAATTGCGTCCCGAAGAAGCGGCGGTGTTGACGCTGCTCCAGCAACGGCTGGGCAAAGAAAAAGAGCCGCTGGAAAAAGCTTTGCGACGTAGTTTGAGAAATTTAAAAGGGTAAACCCTCTTTCACGGACCGCTCCGATAGTTCATCGAGGAAATTTCTTGAATTGACATCAATTCCAAAACGTCGGGAATATACATTTATGAACGAACCCACAATAGATCTCTCTTCGCGTCGCGAATTTCTCATCAACACTGGCAAACTTGCCGCAGTTTCTGCGCTCGCGGGAGTCGCTATTCCGCACGTTCACGCGGCGGAAAACAACACAATCCAGGTCGCGCTCATCGGCTGCGGTGGACGCGGCACGGGGGCAGCCAGCCAGGCTCTCTCGGTCAACAATGGTCCTATCAAACTCGTCGCGATGGCCGACGTTTTTAAAGAACGGCTAGACACAAGCTTCGGCGCTTTGCAAAAAGATCACAAAGATCGCGTCGATGTGCCGGAAGATCGCAAATTCATCGGCTTCGACGGGTACAAACACGCGATGGATTGTTTGAAGCCGGGCGATGTTGCGATTTTCACCACACCGCTCGCGTTTCGCTGGGTGCATTTTGAATACGCCATTAAAAAGAACCTGAATGTTTTCATGGAAAAACCACTGACTGCGGACGGACCAACCTCGAAGAGAATGTTGAAACTCGGCGAAGAATCGGTCGCAAAGAATCTCAAAGTTGGCGTCGGACTCATGTCGCGACACAGCAAAGCGCTGCAAGAACTTCACAGCCGAATCCAGGATGACATCGGCGACATCATTCTCATGCGCGCTTATCGCATGGCACCAGGACCGCTGGCATCCGCGTTCTCGGAAAAATGGCCGGGGAAACCGAGCGAATTGCTCTGGCAGATCAGCCGTTTCCACAGCTTCATTTGGGCAAGTGGCGGTTGTTTCAGTGATTTTTACATCCATCACGTTGACCATTGCTCATGGATGAAAAATGCGTGGCCAATCAAGGCGCAAGCAATCGGCGGCCGTCATTATCGCTACGACAATGTCGATCAAAACTTCGACAGTTATTCGGTGGAATACACTTATCCCGACGGCAGTAAGTTCATCATGGACGGCCGCTGCATGAACGGCGCAAACGCCGTCTATTCCAGTTACGCCCACGGCAGCAAAGGCTCGGCGGTGATCGCGCGCGCCGGTGATTGGGGCAACGGACAGCCTTCCACCACTTACAAAGATCAAAACATGGAACGCTCCAACCTGATTTGGGAATCCAAAATCAAGCCAACCGAAAATCCTTACCAAACCGAATGGGACGTGTTGATCGCCGCCATTCGCGACAACACGCCGCACAACGAAGTCAAACGCGGCGTCGAAGCGAGCGTTGCGACCTCGATGGGACGTATGGCCGCGCACACCGCGCAGGAAATTACGTGGGAAGACATGCTCAATTGCGACCAGGAATTCGCGCCGAACGCGGACAAATTTACGATGGATAGTCCGCCTCCGGTGCGTTCCGACAAAGACGGAAAATATCCGGTGCCGCAACCAGGCCTCAACAAGAAACACGAATACGAACCCAACGTGACCGCGTAGAAAATTTTCGGCTTTGGACGTGAATGGCTCGTTGAACTTCATCGAGCCATTTTTACTTCACAGTGGCCATTCGCTTTCTCACGGGAGAGCCTTCGGCTCACTCTCAAATTATGGCAAATACAACCGATAAAATCGTTGCGTGCTGCTGAGAAAATCTTTGACCACACAATTGGTTTGTTCCATTGGAGCGGGAACGTTGGTGAGAGTCAGCCATGAATTTGGGCCGAATCCATTGCGCCACTCGACTGTGTATTCCTGTCCTGCTTCAGCGAGAAATTTTAGTTCCACAGAATTGCTCACAAGCGTGATTTGATTTATCTGCGGAACAAAATATTCCACGGTCAACACTGGGGCGCGGTTCGTGTCTTCGCGCGAGGCAAAACGGCGCGCGCTAAAATTTAGTTCCTCCGTTTGCGAGAGCATCAGCCAGCCAAAGTTTGTTTCTGGTTGGTTCAGCCAGGTTTGCAGGTCCGATGTCATTGTGGTCGTGGTCTCGAAGGTGTAGGGGGAGAAGGCGGTTCCGTACACGTAGGTTTCTCCGCTGGGATTTGGGGAGAAATCAATTCCGCCCGCGCCGCCGCTGACTGCCCAGGAATTTGTCGTAAATGCGAAACGATGCGACCAGATTGCCTCGTTTGTCATCGCCAGTCGTCCCAAGCCGGATTGTTGCGGTGGATGTCCGCTGCCGGTGCCTTCACCCCAATCACGCAGCATTCGATGCAGCGCAAAGGTTGATGGGTTGTCGCCGTCCACCGGTTCACCGACAACGGAAACCGTGAGGGTGACGCTGGTGATTTTTGCGTTGCGTGGAAGAACGCCAGCGATGTTGAACTTCATCAGCCCGCGATTGGTCGTGTAATTTTGCGTCGTGCC
>JBDSLX010000246.1:0-13233 GCA_039916145.1 Verrucomicrobiota bacterium
GCTTTCACCCATTTCACAAACAGGCTCGCGGAACATCGGCAGGGCGGGGGGCCGCAGACGGGACAAATGAAGCCGCGTTGCACGCTGATATTTACGTAAAAATCCTGAACCCGCGCCAACGGTTCGAAACCGAGTCGGAGAAACACGCGATCCGAGGTATGAGGCGATCCACTTTCCCATGCGATGCCAACGATGACATCACAGCCCATTTCTTCCAGCCACGCCACGCGACGGCGACCCAATTCGCGCCCGACTCCGTGGCCTTGCCATGATTCCTCAACCGAAGCGCTTTCCATTGATCCGACGCGATGCTGTCGAAACAATTCGACCGCCTCATTTCCAAAAGGCGCGTAATACGCAGAGCCGTCCGACGGCAACCGGCGCGCGCTCGCCACTCCGACCAGTTCGCCTTTCAGGAGCGCCAGAAGCAAAAGTTGATCGGGATTAGCGATGCATTGTGTGTAGTAATCCGCTGGGAAAACGTTCTTGCCCTGTGTGCGATCCACCAGAGCGCGACACACCGGGAAGAAAGAGGCATGAGATGCGTCCGCTTTTACAAATTCAATTTGATTCAGTTTGGGCACCGGTAGAAAAGATTGGCTGAATCAGAAATGATGTCAGCATCAATTCAGGCGGGTGTTCTCCATCCGGACATTCGCGACGAACCTGAAACTATCGACTCAGCACGATTTCCTCATCTTGCTTTTCGGGTAAAAGTTCTCCGAGCTTGGTTCCATCGTGATCGATGACGACCCACGGATGAGTCAGGAATGTTTCCTGTCGATGATCTTCGCCTGCTTTGAGCGCCTTGTAGAATTTGGGTGTGCCTTGGAAATCAATCCAGTAAAGATAAGCCTCTTCGGGAATGCGGTTCTTGAATGTCAACGCTACTTTTTCCTGGGAAGAGCCTGAACGAAGATCGCCCGCCACCGCCGCGCGGTTCACGAAGATTTCGCCATTGGGTCCAAAGAATGTGTTTGTGCCAAAAGAGAGTTTATTTCCATTCGGGCTGATTTCCACGAGCGGTTGTCCGTGCAGATTTTTTATGGAGAGGCCGCCGTTTGTGGATTCGAAGGTTAGGTTTTGCATCGTCACCGGAACGGAGCTTGCGGGCAGGGTATCGCTGGAACGCGTCAGGGAGCCGGTCAGAGGGAGATTGGTTTTCTCAGACAAAGCAATTGGCAGTGCGACGGGCGCGCGCTTGTTTCTCAAAGTGCTGAGGTCTCGCTCCAGCCGAGCAATTTGATCGTCCCGCGCAGAAATCTCCTTTTGCCATTTTTCTTCAGAAATGGGCGCTTGAACCGGGTTGGAATTCCCTGCCAGCTTGTATCCAGCAAATCCGGCCAGCACTAAGAAAAGAGCGAACAGGAGAATTGACGCCAGAAAGCGCATAAAAAAATCAGGGGATTTTTGAAATCACATGGCAAACATAGGCTGGGTTTTCATGTTCAACCAGCTTTTCCGCTGTGTCGGCGACTTTACATTTGAACCACTGGTGAGCGAAGTTAAATCCGCAGGAACACGACACACCACGAATTGAAAATCAGAACCGGTTCTTCATGCCTTGGTACAATATGATCCCGCTCACTTCAGATGATATTACGGACTACGCCCTTTTCGCTACGCAGCCTTCAACGGCGCCTGTGGATTGACTAATTTGCCATGATGCTCTTTGAGATATTTTTGTAGATCGACAATCGACTCAATTTGAGTGGTGACTCTTTTTTGGTCGAGGGTTTTGGAGTGCTTGTATTGGGTCAGATGCTTACCGACGCCCACTATCTTGATATGGGCTTCGGGCAATTTCCAAAGTTGATCTTTTTCCAGAATGTATGTGTTTTTCGTAATGCACCAAGGTAGCAGAAATTTCGCAACATTCAACCAGCGCGCTGTGCCAAGTCACGGACCGGTGGAACATTCGCATTCCGCGCCCACTACAAAATCAGACTTTACTCCGTTCGCCATCGGTCTAAAACGTATTGCAAGATGCATTATGAAAACATTACCAAAAATCGTGTGGATGTTGGCGCTTTTTGCCGACGTTAATTTCATCACCCTCGCTGCGGATCGAAAAGTTGCGGGACCAATTCTCGATGGCCTTGGTAATTTCCAGTTTCCAATTTCAACGGAGTCGAAACTGGCGCAGCGTTATTTTAATCAGGGGTTGATGCTTTCTTACGCCTTCAATCACAAGGAGGCGGTCCGGTCGTTTCGCTCGGTCACGATGCTCGATCCAGATTGCGCGATGGGATATTGGGGCATCGCCAACGCCAGCGGCCCGCACGTCAACAAACCGATGGACGAACAGGACAACGCGCAAGCATGGAGAGCGTTACAACAAGCCATCACGCTCGCCGGAAATGCCACGCCAAAAGAACGGGCGATGATCGAGGCGTTGGGGAAACGATATCAGGAAAAATATCAGGAGGATCGTTCGGCGCTGGACAAAGCCTACGCGGCGGCGCTGCGCGACCTGACGAAGAAGTTTCCAGATGATCTGGATTTGCAAACGGTTTTCGCGGAGGCGTTGATGGACACGATGCCGTGGAATTATTGGTTAAAAGATCGTTCGCCCAAACCCGAGACGGAGGAAGCATTGCGCGCGTTAAAATTTGTTTTGTCACGCGACCCGGATCATCCCGGCGCCAATCATTTTTACATTCACGCGGTCGAAGCAGGCCCGACGCCGGAAGCAGGGTTGCCATCGGCCGATCGGTTGCGGAATTTTGCGCCGCACGCGGGACACCTTGTTCACATGCCGTCGCATATTTATATTCGCACCGGCCGATTCAACGATGCGGTGTTGGCGAATGAAAAGGCGGTGAAAGCGGACCGCGAATATTTGCGACAGACGCGCGCGCAAGGTTTTTATCCGGGTGCCTATTATCCGCACAACATCCACTTTCTTTGGTGGGCGTTGATGTTTGAAGGGCGCAGCAAAGAATCGTTGAAACGCGCAAAGGAAGCGGCGCTCTACGCCACGGAAAATTATTGCGGCCCCAACAAGGCTGTGGAAGCGCCCAGGTTTCGGCATCTCCCGTGGTTGACCCTGATGCGGTTCGGCAGGATGAACGAAATCCTCGATGTGCCAAAGCCTGCGGTGACGAATGATTTTCTAATCGACCGTGCCGTGTGGCATTTCACCCGTGGACTTGCCCTCGTTTCGCAAAAAGACGCCACTGCCGCGATCAAGGAGCAAGCGGCGTTGGCACTCATCGCGGACAGCGACGACGCGAAAAAATTGGACAGTCCGCAGTTTCCTGTGGCGTCGATTCTTGCGGTGGCAAAACATTGGCTGGCCGGACGGGTGGCCGAAGCGCAAGGCGATTTGGAAAAAGCCCTTAACGAATTAAGAACAGCTGTGGAACTTGAAGATGCGATTCCTTACATGGAACCGGCCTACTGGCCGTTGAACGTGCGACCTGCTTTGGGAGCGGTTTTTCTGCGTTCTGGCAAACCGGAAAAAGCCGAGGAAATTTTCCGCGAAGATCTGAAGCGCATGCCGCGCAATGGCTGGGGACTTCTCGGTCTGGAAAAATCATTGCGCGCACAGAATCGCCCTGAAGCGGCGGACGTGGTGCAAAGGCAGTTCAACGAAACGTGGAAGAACGCGGATACGGAACTGGACGTGAATTGGTTTTGAAATTAAATTCCAAAAAAATGGTTAGGGGAAAGTTCTTGGACCGCGCTCAACCACGCGACGCAATAATTGCCGTTTGATCTGATCAAGGAAGACAAGGAAGAGTCTATTTACATTATGAAATCGTTTCGTTGCATTTACATTTGCGTCGTCGTTTTATTTCTTGGTTCAGTCATTTTGGGCGGGGCGCGCGCTGACCAGGAACTTGAGTCCGATTATATCAGCCTGTTTAACGGCAAAGATTTGACCGGTTGGGGTTATCTGACGAATAATTTCGACGGAAAGCCAGAAAGCCCGGACGGACGGTTCACGGCCAAGGACGGCGTGTTGGTGGTTAATCCAAAGGAGCCGCGATTGGAACAGACGTTGTGGACAACGCGGGAGTATCCCAAAGATTTTATCCTGAAACTCGAATTCCGCTCCGCCGTCAATGCGGACAGCGGGGTTTTCATTCGTAAACCCCAATTGCAATGCCGCGATTATCTCGTCGCCGGGCCGGACAAATATAAGTCTCTCAAGAAATATAGGCCGCAGGATTGGAATGAAATCGTGGTGATAGTGAAAGATGGAATGGCGCATTGCACCTGCAACGGTGAAGTGTTGGAGGAGGCGATGAAACTTCCTGCAACCGGACCCATCGGTATTGAAGCCGACCGTGGACAAATGGAGTATCGCCGGATTCGATTGAAGGAATCAAAGTAAACTAACGTGCCGGGTCAATCGCCGACGATGTGATTGGGAAGTTCGTTGGTATCGTCGGGACGCTGAGGAAAATGGGTGGCCAGAACGTCACCGACTTTTTCAATCGCGTAAAGGATGGCGGCGGTGAATTGCTCCGCCTGCAGAAGTTTGTTCATCTCGGTCGTAATCGCCTGCCAGAAATCAGCGCCGCATTTCGCGTGAATCCCTATGTCCCCGACGACCGCAAATTTTTGCGTAAGGGGAGCAAAATAAATCAGGGCGGCATTGCGTTCCCGGGTTTGGGTCATGCCGAGTTTCTCAAAACGTTTTTGCGCGGCCTCGAGGGCATCCTCACGTTTTCGATTGGAAATACAAAGGCGGATTTCGCCGGAGGTTTTCTGCTCCGCCGCCGCAATGGCCGCAACGATTTTTTCCTCATCCAGTTTACTGATGAAAACTTTGGTTTCCATAAATTACCAACTCCCGCTTGCTCCCCCACCACCGGAAAATCCTCCGCCACCCGAAAATCCCCCTCCGCCGCCACTCCAACCTCCGCCTCCGCCACTACCTCCCAGAAAAAACGGGATCCCTCCATAAAACCCGCGACCGCGTCTGCTATAAACTGTGCCCCGTCGCCGGAACAGACGGGAAATCAAACTGAAAAATATCAACGCAATGATAAAAAAAGTAAAAATACCGGATCGCGCCGGTGATTTGCGATCCGACGCGATGCGTCCACTCCCTTTATATTCACCTTTAACGGCTTGAAGGATTGCCATTACGCCCGCCTTAAGCCCCCCGCCATAATCCCCGCTTTTGAAAAATGGTTTGATTTCGTTTTCAATAATTCGATTCGCCAACGCGTCCGGCAATGCACCCTCAAGGCCGTAGCCAGTGTGAATGCGCATTTTACGGTCTTGAATAAAAACCAACAGAATCGCTCCGTTATTTGTTCCTTTTTGCCCTGTTTTCCAATTTTCAAAAATTCGCTGGCTGTAATCTTCGATGGACGAATCAGTTTCCATCTTTGAGAAAACTGCAACCACTATCTGGCTGGAAGTTTCGCGTTCAAAGTCTGCGAGGGTTCGATCCAATTGCTCGCTGGTTGTTGCAGAAACCACATTCGCGTAGTCATTAAAATAATGAACTGGTTTCGGCGGCATGACTTCAGCCGCTGTCGCAAGCACGGCGAAAAAAAACGGTGCAAATAATATTCCCCAAGGACGAGAACGAAATAATTTTCGCAGGCTCATTCGCATTTTTAGCGGTACGTCGGGACGCCGCTATTTATTGGTCGAGCCGTTGAAATCAAATTGCACCTGAGGCGCTTGCTCCGCACCAGCCTGCGCCTGGAAATAAGGCCGCGGTGAAAAACCAAAAATCCGCGCGAACACAGCGGCGGGAAATTTTTTCGCCGTCGTGTTGAATTCCTGAACAGCATCGTTGAAATTTTTGCGTTCAACGGAAATACGATTTTCCGTTCCTTCAAGCTGCACTTGTAAATCGCGAAAGTTCGCCGTGGCCCGCAACTCGGGATAGCGCTCTACCACCACGAGTAAACGCGACAGGGCTGAACCCAATTGATCTTGCGCCTGTTGAAAACGTTGCAACTCCGCTGGATCGGTCGGCGCTTTATTCGGATCAATCTTGACCTGCCCGACCGATGCGCGGGCCTGGGTTATTTCCGTGAGAGTTGATTTCTCAAAGTTGGCCGCGCCTTGCACAGTGCTGACGAGATTGGGGATTAAATCCAACCGCCGCTGATAAACGTTTTGCACCTGCGCCCATTTGGAATCGACATTTTGTGATAAGCCGACGAGCCGATTATAAGTGCCGCACCCACTCATCCCCAAAATGATGACGAGGAGAACGATCAAGCCACCGCAACCGAGAGCATATTTTTTCATAGAATTCCCGAAGTTTCTACCAATCAATCTCAAGTCGGAGAAACATTCAATCAGGAAACACCTGAGGCGGACTAGTCTCTGCCAGTTTTCATTTCCGTTCCCAAACAGTTTTGCCGCCGACCAGCGTCAATAAAACTTTTGTGTCGCGAATATCGTCGGCCGGACATTTCAAAATATCGCGGTCAATCATTATCAGATCGGCGAATTTCCCGGGTTCAAGTGAACCTTTTCTTTTTTCTTCAAAGTTTAAGTAAGCATTGTTGATTGTGTAAAAACGAATCGCTTGCTCACGCGTCAATCGTTGCGCGGGTTTATCAATTTCGCCATGCTCGGTTTGACGAGTGACCGCAATCCAAATTCCCAGCCAGGGATTCCACGGATTCGTGCTCTCGACCGAATTGAGCTGCACCATGTGATCGCTGCCACCGCCGATAACGAGATTCTGATCGAACCAGGCTTTAAGCGGTTGAAACGGTTTCATCCGCCGGTCGCCTAGAATTCTCGCAAGGCTGGCACCATCTTTGTATAGCCACGCAGGCTGGATATCAGCGGAGATTCCAAGCCGTTTACATCTTTCAAAATTTTCTGGAAATTGAAAGTTCGCGTGAGTCATCAAGAATCTTTGCTGCCGCACTTTTTGGTCGCCAAGTTCTCTCGCGATATTTTCATAACAATCGAGCAACACGTCAGGCGAGGCTTCACCGGTGCAATGCGCCGTGAGTTGCCAGCCGCGTTTGGCCGCCTCCAAATAAAGCGGGTTCAAAATTTCCGGCTTCACATTCAACAGCCCGCGATAATTCGGATCGGTGATTTGATAAACATCACTCACGCCCCACGGCTCGCGCATGTAAGCGGTGCCGATCAGCATCCCGCCATCGAGCAAAACTTTGAGCGGACCGATTCGAACCCAATCATCGCCGACACCGGTAGGTCCGTAGTTGGAGGTTGGAGAATGGGGGTTAGATGTTGAAAGTTTTGTCTCGACGGTTCCGCGAGACATCTCATCCAATTTCTTTAACGCCTCATCCAGCGTCTTTGGAACCGGCTCCATCATTCGCGTGCAATTGACTCGCACCGTCAGTTCGTCTGACCTTGCCAAATCGCGGAAAAGATTTATCGCTTCAATATCCGCTCGCCGCTCGCCGATGCTTGTGATGCCTTGCTGATTGTAGAGCGCATGAAGTTTTTTGACGGCAGCGCGATGTTCCTCCGGCGTTGGTTTGTAAGCCGATGACGCGCCTTTCAACAACTGCGCCGCGTTGCGCAAAAGTCCCGTCGGCTCGCCCGTTTTGGAATCCTTGACGATTTCGCCAGGAGTTGGATTCGGTGTGTCGCGGGTGACGCCGGAAATTTCCAGCGCCTTGGAATTCGCGATTGACACCGGCCCTGAATTCCAATGCACCGGATTATTTGGCGCCGCCTCATCCAGTTCGTTTTTTGTTGGTAGTCGGCCCTCTTTCAATCGCGTCGCATAAACGCGTTCCAAAACAACCCAACTCCCGGGCGGTTTTTTCCCCGTTTGTTCGCGAATCCATTGCTGCGCCTCCGCAATCGAACGAATGAATGGCGCGCCCCCGCCCAGTTCGCTTACCGAGGCCCGATATGAATGCACATGGCTGTCGTAAATCCCGGGCATCACCGTTCGGCCTTTGGCGTCTATGATGCCCGTGCTCGCACCGACGAATTTTTCCACCGCGCTGTTTTTTCCGACAAAAAGAATTTTTTCGCCGCGCACTGCGACTGCTTCGGCTGTGGGCTGGTTTGTGTTGACCGTAATAACGTGCGCATTCCGAATAACCAGATCGGCATAAATCTTTTCCGCAGACGGCGCGGTGTGGGTGCTGAAGAAAAAAATAAAAATGCTCGGCAGCAATTTTTTCATACAAGCAAATTGTTAGACATTCGATTCTAAATTCCGCCGCTGGAAATCCCGCGGGCAGTACCGGTCTTGGCATCAAACGAACCTGCGCTGATGTAAGCGCTGTAAGTGCTCGAAATTTTGTAACCGATTTTTTTGAGAAAGGCTTCTTCTTCTGGCGAATGGCCTTTTTCCAAACCCAGTTTCAGTGTGCCGTCTGTCTCGATGCGAGGAACGTTCATCGCTTCATCCATCGATGCGCCCAACCCGACATAATTTATCAGCACTTCGTAAATGCTGTTTGGTATGCGCGTGCCTCCCGCTCCGCCAATCGCCAGGATCGGCTTGCCATCTCGCGTCACCACACTGGGGCACATGTTGTTCACCGCGCGTTTGCCAGGGCCGGGAGAATTGGGGCGGCCTGGGCGGGGATCAAAGCGCCACATGCCGTGCCCCAGCACCATTCCCAATTCCTCAACGGAGACGCGTGCGCCAAAACCGCTGCCGTGCGTCAAGGTAATTGCGATCATGTTTCCCCGTCGATCAACGGCGGTGATGTTCATCGTGCCTTCGTCGTTTATGGAATCCAGCTCAAGTGGAACAGGTTTGTTTTCCTTCAGCGCAACGCGAACTTTTTCCGCCATCTCTTCGATGTAATGAAGTGAAAGCAACCTATTCATCGGCACCTTCACCTTCTCAGGGTCGCCAAAAAATCGAAGGCGATCTGCCCAGGCAATGCGCAACACTTCCAGCTTGCTGTGAAGACGGGGCAGTGAAGAAAGCTTCTGCCATCCCAGCGCCTTCAAAATCGAAATGGCTTCTAACAACATCAGGCCGGGCGCGGTCAATGGCGCGGTATGAATCGTCATTCCATTCCAATCCAGTTTGAGCGGACGGACTTCGCGGGCATGATAATCAGCCATGTCCTTAACGGTGACCAGCCCGCCATTTTTCTGAAAGGCTTCGGCAATTTTACGGGCAATGTCGCCGCGATAAAATGATTCGACCGAATTTCGCGTCGCCAAAGTTTTCAACAATTTTGCGAGCGCGAGATTTTGCTGCTTTCCTCCGTTTGGTTTCGACGAATCGGGACGCGGATCATTACGCGAGGCATCCAGAGCCGATTCTGTTTTGGATTCGTTTGCGACGGAAACACCTTCTTCGCAAAGCTGAATCGCCGGCGCGAGAACTTCGCGCAACGAACGAGTGCCGTAACGATCCAAGGCGAGGTGCAGCCCAGCCAAAGTTCCCGGAACAGCCGCAGCCAACCAGCCGTGATAGTTCAGGTTTCCTTTGACGCGGCCTTTTTCGTCGAGCGGAAACATGTCGTCGCGCGCGGCGGCGGGCGCGGCGGAATTAAAATCAACTGAAGTAATCTTCTTTCCGCCGGCTAAAGCGATGATGGCATGCCCACCATATCCGCCCACACCACATTTGCTCGGCGAAGTAATTCCGGCCGCAAAAGCCGTTGCGACCGCCGCGTCAATTGCATTTCCACCCTCGCGCAAAATCTTTTCCCCAACCTTGGCCGCAACAGGATCACCGACAACGACGCCAAAAGTGTTTGAAGAATTCTCCGTTCTTGCAAAACAGAATTGAGAACCGACCGCGCTGCCGAGCAAAACTTTTCCCGTGACGCTCAACATTTCGCGGCGGCTGTAGATCGATTTATTCATTCAGAAAAATTAGACGCGTTCCACGCTTTTTGATTTTGCGGATTCTTTACGCGCAAAGATTGTAATTGTCGCTCCTTGTTGCATCAGTCCAGCAAGTGTCGTGAAAAAAAAGCTCAAGACACCAAGTGGCGCGGCGAGAATCAAAGTCAAAATCAATTGAAACGGGGAAGAATTTTTTCCGCCCAACACTTTGGCTTTTTGGCCACGCAGAAAATTGTAGAGCAAATTGTGACGAAGACCAAGCCGGTTGAGTGTCGATTGGACAAAGCTGAACGAATCGTATTCAGGAGCGAAATGCGAAAAATCTTTGGTCGCAAATCCGGCGGACGACAAATTCTGCCGCAGAGTTGTTTTGGTAAAATGGTTTAAATGACGCGGCACATCCAAGTGAAACCAACCCGCCTTTGCGAATCGTGCCTCGATGCTGCCAAAGTTTGGGACGCCGACGAGAAAGATGCCACCCGGTTTCAAGATGCGAGAAATTTCAGACATCAAAGTTGAAACAACAGGAACGTGTTCGAGCACATGCCACATAACCACCGCGTCAAAATGTTCATCGGGAAATTGCATGTCCAACAACTCGCCGGTTTTGATGGGCAGACCGAGAACTTCGCGCGCAAACTTTGCCGATTTATCATCCAGTTCCGTGCCGTGAACCTCCCATCCGCGCTGTTTGAATTGTTTCAGTAAAAGTCCACGCCCACAGCCGATATCAAGCACACGCCCCTTGCACCCTTCGTTGATCTCTTCAACTTTTCTGGCGCGCGATGAATAAAGCGCGTTCTGCAAAAGTTCCACTGGCTTCGGAAAGCGATTCCCACCCTGACCTCCGTAATAAGCGACCGGATAATATTGACTCCAGTCTTGCGGTTGCGGCGTTGTCACGGTCAATCCACAGGTATGGCAGCGAACAATTTTAAATGAGTCATCGCTAATGTAATCGCGCGCTGAAAATAAAAACGTCTGGCCGTTGGCGGGATGGGAACAAGCGATCGCAATCAGCGAATCTGACTTTGGAACGAATTGAGAAACGTTGTTCAAGTGCGGCAAGTATAGAAATTTTTTTGCGGATGAGACAATTTTATTTCTGACACGCAGGACACCAGCAGGTTGTCCGGCCACCGATAGTGGCGTGTTGCAGGATTTCCCCGCAGCGCGGGCATTTTCCTTTTTTCTTCCATCGGTATTGAAACAACCATGATTTCGGCGGGTCAGAGAAATCCTCGCCCACAATCTTGAGCGCCTGCGCTGAAACAAAACGAGTCTTCTGAAATAGCGCTTTCAAATTCTTCTCCGGAATTTTCCCAGTGGCCAAACGCGGGTGAATTTTCGATTGCCACAAAATTTCGTCGGCCATCCAGTTTCCAACTCCGGGAAAACCGGCTTGCATCAAGAGCACGGCTTTGATCGGAGCTTTGCCATGACGTTTCAGAAAAGTCTTGAGCGAGGACAGAGTGAACCTGGCGGAAATCAACGGGGCAGGGAGGTTCGACCACCAAGCGGGTTCACTTGCGCCGTGATGAAAAAGGACTCGCCCAAATTGGCGTGGATCGCTGAAGACCAACGCCTGTTTTTTCTGGTGAAGGACAAGATGGTCGTGCTTGCCGGGTGTAAAGGGAGATTTTTCCACGCGCAATTTTCCCGTCATGCCGAGATGCAAGCCAAGCCAGGCATTTTTGCTGAAATGAAAAAGCATTTGTTTTCCATGCGCCCACGATTCCAAAAAGAGAGCGCCCACAATGGTTTGCTCAAAGCTGGCGAGGGCGAGTCCGCGAAAAATTCTTTTTCCGCTGTGCATCTGCACTGAAAGAATTTTCTGCTTGAGTCCGCCATTCCATTGTTTGCGATAATATTCTACTTCGGCCAGTTCAGGCATTTGCGAAAGATATTTGGTTGAGACCAGGCTCGCAATAACGGCCCACCAATATTTTGCTCGAAACGCTGTTAGAAAAAACGGGGAGAAGCCCAATTGCAGAGCTTCATTGCCCCATTAGGTTGCCTTTCGAAAAACAATCAACCCAAGTGAATTATGGAAACAATTGAGAAATCGATCGAAGTCAATATCCCGGTCAGCACGGTTTATAATCAGTGGACACAGTTCGAAGAATTTCCCCGCTTTATGGATGGCGTGGAAGAAGTTACGCAACTGGACGATAAACGTCTTCATTGGAAAGCAAAGATCGCGGGGAAAATCAAAGAGTGGGACGCCGAGATTTTTGAGCAAATCCCAGATCAGCGCATCGCGTGGCGCAGCATGGACGGCGCAAAAAATTCAGGGCTGGTAAATTTCTTTCCGATTGGCGCTGAAACGACTCGTATTACTCTGGCGCTTAATTATGAACCTGAAGGAGCCATTGAAAAAATAGGGGATGCGGTGGGCGCCGTCTCTTCCCGCGTCGAAGGAGATCTGGAAAGGTTCAAGGAGTTTATTGAAGAGCGCGGACGGGAAACGGGTGGGTGGCGCGGGGAAATTCATGGCCGTGAAGTCACCGAAGAAAAATCGGCTCGAAATGTGGCCGAACCCGAAACTGAGCCTCGCAGTAAGAGAATTCACTCGAACCCAACGAATACGTGAAGCGGCCAGCGGCAAAAGGAACTGTAATTGCCAACCGGTAATTCATAAAAAATGCGCGTGGGGAAAGGTGAGTTAGGGAAAACCCCTACTTAAAAAATGGGAACTCCCTGATTGCCAGTCCGCGACAGTTAAGTTTTGGTAAATATTGACAAGCGCCCCAGGATTATACGTCCTGGCAGGGCAAAACAAAAAACGGACTAAGGAAAGGACTATGAAGATGAAAAAAACATTAATTATGGCTGCGTCGGCTGTTTTATTGACGGCTGGAGTCGCTAAAGCAGAACATCAATGGGACTGGAGCATGAAGGACCGCTTTCATTATGCAAGCGACTCTAAAGATCTCTATGCTGCCCAGGAGTTCACCATTGATTTGGCCGGCGCTTACGGTGTCGGGAAAGCAAAATTCAATGACACATTCGACCGAAGCCTGAGACGCGATCAGTTCGGTAGAAGCGGTAAATTCGGTGCCAGTGTAGGCGCGAATTATTTCATAACACGGAACTTTGGCATTGGAGCGGATGCCTGGGGGTTGGATAACAACGGCGGTCTCGTGGACGCGACTTCAGGGAGTTTGATTCTCCGTCTCCCAATCGATGTCGCCCATCTGGCACCCTATGTGTTCGGTGGCGGCGGGCGCATTTTCGAGGGCCCTGATTCATGGACGGCCCATGTCGGTGCGGGATTGGAAGTTCGGCTCAATCCGCGTACGGGCATTTTCATTGATGGGCGCCATATCTTCCTTGAGAAGGACCACACCTCGGATTTCGCTCTTATTCGAAGCGGACTTCGTTTCGCATTCTAAAATCGCAGCAAAAGTCACGATGCAAAACGCCGAGGGATTTTCTCTCGGCGTTTTTTTTCATCCGTGATTCTCTCGTGCCCCGCAGGAACCCATC
>JBDSLX010000247.1:0-4113 GCA_039916145.1 Verrucomicrobiota bacterium
GGTCCGCCCCCGAGAATCATCACTTTCTTTTTGTCCGACGGCTTCGTTTCATCATCGCCGCAATCGTAAGTGGAATAAAAATAGGGCGTGTAAGCTTCAAACTCCGCCGCGCACGTATCGACGAGACGATAGCTGGGAATCAACCCGATTTTTTTCCGCTCGGCGCGAATGGCATCTTCAGTCGTGCCGGTGAGATGCGAAATCTGCCGGTCAGAAAATCCGAGCGATTTGGCTTTGGCTAAAAGTTCACGGTTCATTTGATTTGTAGCGGCAGTCTGTGACCGCCGGAAATATCAGCAGCGGTCACAGACCGCCGCTACAATTTAAGCTCGCGGCGGCAACTTCTTTTCCACCGGAACTTTATCCAGCACGACATATTTCGGCAGACCTCCTTCAGTCGGCACTTTGACTTCGCCTTCAATAAGTGGGCGGCAATACTCGATAAATTTTTCGTTGGGCATGAAACCATCTTCGTCTAGCCAATCACGCGGGATGACATTTTCAACATTGGCAATATCGCCCAGCGGTTGCAGACCGGTCGTCCAGCGATACGGATTATTTTGCGTGCGAACAATCTTCACCATGAAACCGCTTTGGCCGGCAATGGCTGCGCGTACTGCCGCCGTTCCACAAGCCGTTGCTTCCTCGTTATCCGTCGCGCTCGCGTAATGCGCGGCGCAACGTTGCGCGTAACCGAGTTTCACCGTGCGTGTTTTGGTTTTTAATTTTTCGGTAACAATTTCTGCAAGTCGATCCGCCGCGCCAGAAAGAACTGGATGGCCGAATGAATCCAGCCGCGATTTGTCGGCGCTGAATTCCGTGCCGTCGGCCTGCTTCAAACCTTCGCCCACGACGACGACGCAATATTTTAATTTATCCACAGTTTCTTTGACGCGCGCCAGAAACGCTTCTTCGTTGAAAGGAATCTCCGGCAGCAAAATCAAATGCGGAGCGTCGTGCGGCAAACGAATCGCCAGAACGGAACTCGCCGCAATCCAACCTGCGCCGCGTCCCATCACTTCGATGATGCAACACGCGCCGTCGTCTGTCGCCATGCTGCTGACGTCGTCGGCGATTTCCATCACGGTCGTCGCATTGTATTTCGCAACGGAGCCAAAACCCGGGCAGTGATCGGTGTGCGGCAAATCGTTGTCGATGGTTTTGGGAACACCGATGACGCGCATTTCATAACCACGATGCAAGGCTTGCTGATGAATTTTATCGGCGGTGTCCTGGGAATCATTTCCGCCCGCGTAAAAAAAATAGCGGATGTTATGCGCTTGAAAAACTTCAAACAGACGATCCATGTCTTTATCCGCTTTTTCCGGCTTCTTTTTGAAATCGATTTTGTAGCGGCAAGTGCCGAGCGCGGCAGCGGGTGTGTGTTTCAAACCCTCAATCGTCTGACTTTTTTCCTCCTGAATGTCGATCAACTCTTCGTTGAGAATCCCGAGAATGCCATTTAATCCGCCGTAAATTTCCTGAATTTGATCGGGATATTTACCCGCTTCCTGAATCACACCGGCGACGCTCGCGTTGATGACGGCAGTTGGCCCGCCTGATTGTGCGACTAAAACATTTCCGACTAGATCAGCCATAATTTTGGAGTGAGACCTTGCCAACCAGCTTTGCCGCTGTCAAAGACGAACTGTTTTCAGTTGAAAAATCCGCAATCACGCGAATTAGCGCGAATAAAACCCGGACTGATGTTTATTTGTGGAAAAAATTATTCGTTACTCGCGTGATTCGCGGGCTAATCCATTTTTCGTACTACGCCATCTTTGCATTCCGCAATAAAACTCAGCGTCTCGCGTTGGAGACAAAACCAAACGTCATTGCGTAGCGCGGCATTCGACAGCAAGCGCCGACCATTACGCGAATGATTCATCGCGCCGATTAAATCCATCTGCATCAATGGAAAAATTCGACGCGCGATTTCAGCGGAATCGGCTACATCTCCCCCTGCATAATGCACCCAGATTTTTTCGCACAACGCGCCCGCCGCCAGCGTGTCCTCCAAAGCCGCTTCTTCAAATGTGCCGCTGCAAACCAGAATCAGATGCGGCGGTTGTCGTTCGATAATCCAATTGACCAGCGGACGAAGACTCAGGAATGAACCGATGAAAATATTTTTCGCTCCGCCGCAGGCTTGCAGCGCGCGTGTGCCGTTGGTTGTCGTCATTACGATGGTTTTGCCGCGCACATTTTCGGGCGTGAATTCGCGAGGCGAATTACCGAGGTCAAAATCGACTCCGCCGGTTTGGTCGGCGTGAATTCGCAATCCTTCGCGTTCCCCCGCCAGCAAAAATTCTGGATTCTTTTCCCGCAGCGCGAGCGCCTCGGGGATTTCTGCAACCGGCATAATCGCCTCCGCGCCATTCGACAACGCAGTCATCATCGAACTCGTCGCGCGCAGAATGTCGAACACAACGCAAACGGTGTCGCTCAAATCGCGCTCCTTGAGCGTGGCGAATTCGGAGGGCGAAAAGAATAGTTCGAGTGACGTAGGCATTTTTAGATGACAAATGACGAAACCAGAATGACGAAGGAATGTCCAATGGTGAAATCAGAAAATGCAATGCCTCACGCAAAGGACGCAAAGAATTTAAAGGCAAGAAAACAGAACCGTAATTTGCCAAGCATCATCCCCCCTTTGCGAACTTTGCGTCCTTCGCGTGAGGCCATTTGCCGCACTCTCACGAGACGCGGCTACGAGTTCGCATGTAATGAAATAGATATTGCTGCGCGTAACCGGCGTTCGGGCCGAAATGCGTTTGGGAAAATTTCTGGAGGCGATTCAATTTCACGCGCCGCTTGGGAAAATAAAGTTCTCGCAACGCTTTCATCACCCAGACATCCACGGGAAATGCGGTTGGAAAACCGTAAGCGAAAAGCAAAACACAATCGGCAATTTTATTTCCGACGCCGGAAAATTTCAGCAACTCACTTCGTGCTTCATCAATGGAACGGTGATGCAAATTTTCCAGAACAACTTCTTTGCTCACCAGCATTTTTGCCGTCGCGAGCAGGTAGGGCGCGCGAAATCCCATTTTGCACGAACGCAATTCTGCTTCGCTGACTTGAGCGAGCCGCGCGAATGTTGGAAAAGCAAACATTGGTTCATGTCCGTTTGGAACCACGACGCGCTGGCCAAAACGGTCGCAGAGCAAACCAACGATCTGCTGGATCTGCACAATTTGTTTTGTGGAAGAGAGAATGAACGACGCTAGACATTCCCACGGATTTTGGCGCAGCAATCGGAGTCCGTGACACGACTTCACCGCCGCGCGCATCGGTTCGTCGCCTGGAAAAGTTGAAATAACTTCCGGCAAATTCACCTCGAGTTGCAGATAATTTATGATCCAATTCCACTCAGAAATGGGAATCGCAGTTTCGGCGATGATTTCATTTTTACTTTGGCGCAAACGAATCCAGCGCGAATCAATCACGCTCTCCCAGGTGCCGTCATGAAATCTCCAGCGAAATGCCTGACCGGAACTAAGTGTTGCCGTGAGATCGTAGTCGCCCACGGGAAAAAACTTCTGCGAACGTTTCGGGTTCATTGCGGCGCATCACGCAAATCGCGGCATTCGAAGATTTGAATCCGGCGGAAGACCCGCTTGCGATACAAAATATCCTTGATGCCGAGATCGGTGATCGAGGTGAACTGTTCACGAATTTCCACGGGCGGAAGCTCTGGTTTCGGAACTGACGCAAAGTTGAGATTCTTTTCGCCCGCGAGCCATTTGGAAAACCAGCCGCGCTCCAATTTCGGCAAATCAATTTGTTGCACGTAAATCGCATTTTCACCTTTGCGTGTTTCGTAACCGGGCCAGAAATGAAACTGGTTTTTAGGTTGCGAAGTTGTGCGGTAATAAACCAACGGATTATCTCGAATCTGTCTTTTTGCTTCAGGCAAATAAAACGAAAGTTCGCTGGTAACGCCGTAATGGTCGCCGATGATGAAAACCGGTTTGCCTTCAGTCGCGAGTTTTTCTCTCGCTTCCTCGACAGCTTTCGCCGTTTCGCTCCAGATTCGCACGCGGCGCAACGGATCGATTTGCGCGGGCAAAGTTCGTTTGAACAACTTACCGCTGAGGTCGGTGTCATGCA
>JBDSLX010000248.1:0-2420 GCA_039916145.1 Verrucomicrobiota bacterium
CCACGGATAATGCAAAGCAAAGATCAAAACCATCCGCAACCAGCCGCCCATTTTCGCGGCGACGAAGTTATTCACGGCTGGCTGCGGCGACCTGTTTCGCTCACGCTTCCTCGCCAGCCATGAATAACTTCGGATTACCTATATTGAGTCGTTAGGCCTCACAGAGACGGAAAGATATGGGAGTGGAGTTATGAGTCGCAATTCAATCAGGCCTAACCACGCGCGAGTTCGTGTGAAAACTATTTAGGTTGGAGTAGGGAGTGGAGTCGTTGGGGTAGGTTTGTGGTTGGGGTCGGTTTTTGCTTCGGAAGTTTCCCGGCAGGTTATTAGCGAGGTCTGGTGACGATAAAATCGGAAAATCATTTTGCGAGTGCCACCAGATACCGTTGCAACCGGGAAATTTCTTCGCGCGCTTCGAGTTGCGTGTATATCTGGTGAAGGTTGGCGCAGATGCGGAGTAAAATCCGGCGCGCCGTCACTGGCGCAAGATGGCCTTCCTGCAAACTGTGATTGGTGTGCAGCAGATATTTGATGCAGTCGGCTTTCGATAGAAGTTTCCCGCGATTGAAGGCGTCGATGTAAAGTTCGCTTTTGCTGGTTTGAAAGCGGCAAATGAAATGGCCGGGCAAACCGATGCCAGTCATCGGAAGTTTCAAGCGTCGCGCGACGAATAAATAAAGGAGCGAAAGGCTGATGGGATTTCCGGTGCGCCGGTCGAGCACGCAATTGATGTAACTGTTTTCCGGCTGATAATAATTTTCTTCGTTGCCGTAAAAACCGAGTTGTTGAAAAAGGTAATCGTTGATCGTCGCGAGGATTTGTTCGGCTTCGGCGTTGGGATCGATTTGGACGCGCAAATCGCTGGCGAAACTATCGAGCAACGCGGTATAAGCGGCAATGTTGATGGATGGAAATTGCGTTTTTGCGAGGAGTAAAACGCCTTCTTCAATGTCAAAATCCTCGCCTTGTTTCAGGCAGAATGCGAGAAACTGAGTGTCGGCATTTTGGCGTCCAAAATGATCGACGATTTCGTGGGCGCGTCGGCGCAAAAGCGGATCACTGTGTAAAAGATAAGGTTGCAACCAATGTGCCGCCGTCGCTGCGCCGAAGGAGAGAAGTTTTTCGCGAACGGTTTGGTAAATCGCGGGATCATCATCGCCGAGCAAACTAATCAGGGCCGCGCGTTGGCTCAGTGTCAGAGTGCGTGATAATGCGAGCGGAAGTTTCATGGCGATATCGACAAACGAAATCTGGCAGAAAACGGGAGAAATTCAACAGCAATGCCGGGATGAATTTATTTTTCTGAATCGCAATTTTTCAACTGGCTGGCTTCTTTTTCCGCTTGCTCCAAAGTGCTCTTGATCAGATCGCGCTGTTCATCGCGCAATTGGCGACGAATTATCATCATGTCCACTAACGCGAGAATCGCGGCCAGGCCCGTGAACAGGAAACAAGTCAGCCAATAAACCAAAAAGGCGGTTGCATTAAACCTTCCGGAAAAAAGCGTCAATCCCAGGACCAGCATCAAAAAAGCCGCGCCCAAAAAACCCCCCGTCACCATACGGCGACAATGGCCGTGCCAGATTTTCATGGGCGAAAAATAGCACGATAAATTTCTGAACCAAAAAGTATTTTTCATCAGGTGGAAATGGTTCTGAAGGCAGAGGCAAAATCGGGTTGCGGCGCGAAGGTGTTCTGTTAGTTTTTTCGCCGGGTATGCAAATCACACAGCAACTGGCGTTGTTCCTCGAGAATCGTCCCGGCACTTTGGCGCGCGTTTGCGAAGCGTTGAGCAAGGAGAAAATAAACATTTACGCCATTTCGACCAGCGACACCGTGGACCACATTGTTTTGCGCATGGTGTTGAGCGACCCGCGAAAAGCGCTGAATCTTTTTGAGGAACACGGAACGCTCGTGGTGGAGGATGATGTGTTGATGATTGAAGGGGACAATACGCCTGGGTCGCTGGCCAAACTCGCGCATAAACTTGCTGCTGCTAAAATGAACATTGAATACGCTTATTGTGCGACCAGCCCGAACTCGAAAAAGGGTTTGTTGATCTTGCGCGTGTCCGACGCGAAGAAGGCGTTGAAGGTTTTGAATAGTTAACCTCCCAAGCAGAGGAGAGACACAAATTCCACGGATTAAAACGAATTCCAAAACGGCCATCGTCAATTCGTGTTAATCCATGAAATTCGTGTCAAAATTTTCCTGTCGTTGCTTCTCCATGGTTCGGAACCAAATTCCTGCCGATAAGTTTTTGCACTGCACTATTGCGCCTCTTGGTTTTTCTAGTAAAAACTAACGAAATTTATTTTGAAACGACGGGGAACAGACTAGAATCCGCAACCAAAGATGAGCGAAGAACAGATTAGCCGCAGAACAAAAGTGGGAAGCTTGCCTAAAAAACAAGGTTTGTA
>JBDSLX010000249.1:0-5349 GCA_039916145.1 Verrucomicrobiota bacterium
TGATCGAAGGTTCAATCGGTGAAGGTTCTCCATTTCATCAGACATTTGGTTATTACGCTCATGGCGTGGCGGAAGAAACAGCCATTTTGCCTGCGGGCTGGAAGGAACGTTTGGTGATCGTGCAAAATACGAACACGGGCAGCGGAAGCGGTTTGTGTCTGGAAGTGCATGATCTCGCTGTTGCAAAACTCGCGGCGGGTCGCGAAAAAGATTGTTTGTTCGTCGCGAGTTTGTTGCGGCATAAACTCGCTGATACGTCGATCATTGAATCGCGCCTGAGCGAATCATCGCTCACTGGAGAAAAACTAGCGTTGGCGCTGGCGCGACTTCAGCGGCTCTCACAAATCTGAAATACCGAATCTGGTGGAGCGCGACCGAATCGTTCGCATGTTCACGCGGGCGGCAAACGCAGCGTCGCGTCCATCGGCGCGATGTCGGCTAACTCTTTTCCATTCGTGCCGCCGCTGAGTTTGGAAAGTTTCTCGCCGCTGGGACGAACCATTCTTTCGTAACTGCCGACAGCGTCGTTGTAGGCGGAGTTGGCGCGTTCGAGGCCGGTGCGGATTTTTTCAAAATGTTCGGTGAACTTGGCGACGCGGGTGAAAAGTTCCTGCGCGGCCTCCGCAATTTCGCGGGCGTTTTCGGTTTGCGCATGTTGCTGCCAACTCACACTGACTGAGCGGAGAATCGCAATGAGCGAACACGGCGTGGCGATGATGATGCGTTTGTTTTGCGCCCAGAGCATCAGTTCGTGATCGCCTTCAAGCGCGGCGCTGAAAAGGGATTCGGCGGGAAGAAACAACACCACGTAATCGAGCGCGTTCGGAAATTGCGCGGGATAATCGCGGTCGGCCAAACCTTTGATCGTCGCTTTCAATTTCGTCGCGTGAATCGCCAAAGCTTCGGCCCGTTTCGTTTCATCAGCGGCATCAACTGCATTGAGAAAATCAAGATCGGGAACTTTTGCATCGACTATGATGACGCGCTCGCCGGGCAGACGAACGATGAGATCGGGTTTGCTGTCGCCGGATAGCGTCTGTTCGGAAAAATCGCAATGCACGCTCATGCCCGCCGCTTCGACGACGCGGCGCAACGTTTCTTCACCCCAACGTCCTCGTGCCTGATTCGATTTCAGCACCATGCGAAACTGCTGCGTTTCGCTGGCGAGCAATTGACTGTGTTGCGCGAGATTTTCCAACTGCTTTTTCACTTCGCCGAGCGCGGTCGATTGCGTGGTTTCACTTTGCGCCAGACGTTTTTGATACGTCTCCAATTGTTGTTTCAATGGCTCGACCAAAACTTTGATGGATTCCTGGCGCTTGTCTAAATCGCCTTTTGCGCTCTCTTGAAGTTTTCCAAAACTTTGTTCGGCGAGACGCAGAAATTCCGGCGCGGTTTGTTTCAACGCATCCGCGCTCAGTGCTTTGAAAGCTTCACGCAAATCGACGAGAGCTTTTTCTTGTGCGAGTTTTGCCGACTGTAAATTTTCGACGTGAGTGCTTTTTGCCTCGGCGAGCATTCGCTGAACGGCATCGCGATTCGCTTCGGCGCTGGCGAGAGAAGTTGTGGTGGTGGATAGCTGTTCGCGGGTTTGCGCCAAATCTTTTTCACGTTGTTGAAGTTGCGCGCGAAGTTCATCCTCGAGCCGGTTATCCGAAGGTGTTGCCGCGCGCTTTGCGAAGGCGAGGCTGATGAGCCAGCCGAGAATTCCGCCGATGGCCAGACCGATTAAAAGATAAACGACTGCGGGCATGGTTCGATTGTAGGAGCCGACGTGAGGAGGCTCTAGCTTTTTTGAGAAATGAGCCTCCTCACGTCGGCTGCTACGAATTAAAAATGCGCGATGACTTCGATTTCCACGATCGCGCCTTTCGGAAGCGCGGCGACTTGGATGGTGGAACGCGCCGGAAAATCGGTGGTAAAATATTTCGCGTAAATCTCGTTCATGCCGGCGAAGTCGGCGAGATTGGTCAGGAAAACCGTGCTTTTGACGACGTTGCCGAAAGAAATTCTTTGGTCGTCCAAAATGGTTTTGACGTTTTCCAGCACGCGCTCGGTTTGTGCTTTGATGTCGCCGTTGACGAGATTGCCCGTTGCTGGGTCGAGCGGGATTTGCCCCGCGCAAAAGAGCATATTTCCGAAACGCACGGCGTGGTTGTAAGGACCCACTGCGGGAGCGGATTTAGCCGGTTTGATGATGGTTTTTGTGGTCATGTTTTAGATTTCTAATTTAAAAATTAAAGATTGAAGGAGACTATTTTTTTTCTTCGTACCAAGCCATCTGGATGTTCTCCAGGATTTTTTCGTTGGAAGCGTCTGGGTTATCGCTGAAATCTTCCAGTTCAAGAACCATTTGATGAAGTTTTGGAAAACTGAGTTTCAGCGGGTCTTGTTCGGGAAATTTATCCAGCAACGCCCAGGCGATTTCTTCATGGTCTTTCCAGGTCAGTTTCATCCTCGCAACATGTAACCGACTTTAATTTGGCCGGTCAAGCAACGTGATGCTAAGATAAATCAGGCTTGTTAACCGGACGGGATTCTTTAAAAATTCAGAGCAACGCTCGCATGCCTAACGACAATCCAACGACTCACACAGATCGTTCCGAAACGGAATCGTTCGTTGAACTCAGCGAAGGATTTCTCGTCGGTAACGGACGCTACTCGCTTGCGCAAAGTTTGGGGCAGGGCGGCATGGGGACGGTTTGGCTGGCCCGGGACGAACGCCTCGGCCAAATGGTCGCGCTCAAATTTGTCCAATTCCAATCCAATCCATTAGTGCTGGATGATCTTCGTCGTGAAACGGCGCGCAGCCTGCGGCTCACGCACCCAAACATCATTCGCATCTACGATTTTTACGAAGCGCCGGGCGAAGTCGCGTTCATTTCGATGGAATACGTGGACGGGTCAAATCTTTATTCATTGCGCAGCGAACAACCGAACCACGTTTTTTCCTGGAATTATCTTAAACCGCTCATCAAACAGCTTTGCGAAGCGCTGGAATATGCACACGGCGAAAATGTCATTCATCGCGATTTAAAACCGAGCAATATGATGCTCGACGCGAAAGGGCGATTGAAGCTCGCCGACTTCGGCATCGCTGCGGCGATCAGCGATCCGCTGCAAGGTTATTATTTGCGCCACGCCGCGAGCGGGACGATCACGCACATGAGTCCGCAACAAATGGCGGGCAAGCCTGCGACCATTTCGGATGATATTTATGCATTGGGGGCGACACTTTATGATTTGTTGACGAGTACGACACCATTTGAGGGAGAAGATATTCCCACTCAAGTGCAAAACAGTTTTGTGGAGCCAATCGCAATTCGTTTGGCGAAATTAAAATTGCCCAACGAAATTCCACCGCATGTCTCGGCGATGATCATGGCATGTCTGACGAAAGATACGGAGCAACGACCCCAGAGCGCGCGTGCCGTGGCGGATTGGATTGGGTTTAACACGTCGTCCACGGCAATTCGTTCCGCACCGATTATGGTCACGCCGATTGGCGATAAACCGACGGTTGAATACAAAACAAAAAGAGGAATCGCTATTCCGCCACCGACCGCGGTGCCGATTAAAATCACTCTGCCGGAAAAACCGGAAGAACCGTTTTCACAAATTCCAGAACCAGAAAAAATACCGACCAAAAAGAAATTGTTGTGGGCTGGCAGCGCGTTATTGGCCTTGATTTTTTTTGCGACCGCTGGATGGCTGATTGGAAAAGTAGTTTTTAAAGGCAGCGAAGTTTCGACTCCACCCTCTTCACTGCCGGATGGTTCGGCCGCAGTCGATCCGAAATTTCAAAATAATACCACGATCGAAAATTTCGTTCGTTGCATCGCGGTGCAGCCGGATGGAAAAATCGTGATTGGCGGCGGCTTTGCCAGCATCGACGCGCTCGAATCCAAACGCATCGCTCGTTTGCATGCGGATGGGACTTTGGACACAAACTTCGTTGCATCCGTTAATAGCGTGCTTTATTGCGTGGCGTCGCAAGAGGGCGGGAAAGTGATTCTCGGCGGCGATTTTACTGAGATTAGCGGACAACCTTGCAAAAGCGTGGCGCGTCTGACTACAGATGGTTCTTTGGATTCCGCTTTCCGATTGTGGACCGACACAGAGGGATCGCTGCGTTCCGTGGTGGTGCAGCCGGACGGAAAAATAATCATCGCGGGAAATTTTACCAAATATCACGGGGTCAAAAAAAACCGCATCGCGCGTCTTGATGCAGATGGCAACCTCGATGAATCGTTCAAGGCTGGCGCAAACGGGGTCATTTGGCCGATGGCGCGCCAGTCAAACGGAAAAATTCTGATCGGCGGAGATTTTAATCTCGTTGATGGCGCAAAACGCAATCGCATTGCGCGGCTGAATTCAGATGGCCAGATTGATGGCAGCTTCAATCCCGGCACTGGTGCGAACAGTTGGGTTTACGCCATCGCCGTGCAAACGGATGAACGAATTATCATTGGCGGCGATTTCACGGAGTTCAATGGACGGCCGCGAAATCGCATCGCGCGGCTCGATATGGACGGAAGTTTGGACGCGACGTTTAATCCCGGAGGCGGACCGGATAGCGGCATTCGCTCCGTCGCCATTCAGCCCGACCAAAAAATTTTACTCGGCGGAGTTTTTAAATATTTCAACGATACACCGCTGAATCATGTGGCGCGTTTAAACCCAAACGGCAGCATCGACATGAGTTTTGATCCGGGCACAGGTTTTAACGACGTCGTCCGCGTCGTGGAGATGCAAAAGGACGGAAAAATTTTGGTAGCAGGCCATTTCACGAACTACAACGGAGTGGCCAGTAGCCGAATCACTCGGTTGCGGGGGACTTCCGTGAAGGCGAAAAAGTAGAGCATTCCCTTGCTCAATAAAACTTTCGCGTATTGATCGCCACCCCCGTTAACGCCGCCAGTTCAGCCAGCAAACACATCCACGCCCAGATCAGAAAATCGTTTGGCGGAATCGTGATGGCTGATCTTCGCGCGCAGCTTTCGCATTCGTTGCATGACCGCCGGAAAATCCACCTCGATTTCCGTCGGCACGCGTACCCCGAATTGTTCCGCATCCCGTGCGTCGAAAGCGGCGCGCGACGAGCGAATGAGACTTTTGGAAGGAACACAGCCGACGTTCAAACAATCGCCGCCAAGCAAATGTTTTTCGATGAGCGCGACCTTTGCGCCGAGACCGGCCGCGCCCGCCGCCGTCACCAATCCCGCTGTGCCCGCGCCGATCACCACCAGATTGTAGCGCGCCGCTGGTTTCGGATTCTTCCATTCCGGCGGATGCACATTGGCCACCAGCGTTTGATTGAACTCATCCGGTGGAGCAACCAATGGCTGC
>JBDSLX010000250.1:0-7586 GCA_039916145.1 Verrucomicrobiota bacterium
ATGCAGGGCAAAGTGAACAAGGATTTGGACGATTTGCAGGCGTTGACTTTGGCCGAACGGTTGCGAAAAGTTGGTTCGACGGAAACGGAAATCGGAGGGGAATTGCAAAAAATTGTTCCTGAGACGATTGGACTATTGCCGAAAGAATTGCCGGAGAAATTTAAGAAAGTTGGCGCGGCGCTGTTTGATCGACAAGACGGAGCACACACCGAGTCGCAGCAATTGCAAAAGGAGATCAATCGGTTTTTCGAGCGAACCCAAAAGCCGAATTACGGCGAAGTGAGCAAAGAAATTGGTGAAGCAAAAACGGTCGAAGAATTGGAGCGCGTCGGAGGATTGATCAAAGACAATGTCGCAATGGAAGCGACGAAAAATTTGGGAGAATGGGCAGAGCGATTTGGAAAATGGGCAGACAAACTCGAGCCACCGAAAGAAGAATCAAGTGCTGATGCAAGTGGAAGCGGAAAGTCGATGGACATGACGAAACCATTGATTGCCCTGCTGCGACTTCGCGAAAAAGAAATCACGCTGCGCGAACAAACCCGTTTGCTGGATGAACAACGCGGAGACAAAAAGAATTACGAAGAACGGGCTGGTGAGCTTTCGGGAACGCAGAAAAAACTTGGTGATGAATTGAGCGGTTTAATGAAGGAAAATGAAGTGCCTTTATTAGACGAACCCTATTCGCAAACCGGCGAGGCGATGTATGAAGTGGAAACGCTTCTCAGTAAACCGCAGACCGACAACGAGACGCTTTCGGCACAGGTGAAAACGGTCGATTTGCTTACCGACGTCATTAATTTGATCAACGAACAAGCGAAGAAACAAAGTCCGAAACCGCAGGAGGGCGAAGGTGAAGGTGAAGGCTCTGCTGAACAAATGGCATTTTTGATGCAGATGATGTCGCAAGGAAAACCGGGTGAAGCGATGGCAATGAGTCCGTCGGGCGGCGGAAATAAATCTGGCGGGACAACGGATAAAGCGGGTGGAAATTTCGATGGAAATTCAGAAGGCAAATCGAGTGAGAATCGACGAGTTGAAAAAGCCAGCGGCGCAGCCGGAAATAGTTTGCCGACGGAATTTCGCGAAACTTTGGAAAGTTATTTCAAAGCAATCGAGCAGGAGCCGAATTGATGACAGTCACTTTCTTAATCCTAATCTTACTCTTCGTTCTAATCACTCTTCGGGCTGAGATTAAGATTAAGAAGGGCCTCACTGTCGTCATTTGTTTTTTGTTCACGTCGTCGGTCGCGAACGCGCAGGAACTTTTCATCGAAAAATCCGACATTGCTCCGAAAGAAGTCGAACGCATTTATGTCAAAGGACTCCAATACCTGGTGCGCAATCAAACACCGGAAGGAAATTGGAAAGATCTGCCCTATGGAGGCGAACCGGCGATAGTCGGTTTCTCGGTCCTCAGTTTTTTGGCGCACGGCGACGATCCAAATTTTGGTCCCTACCATCAGCCGATTCGGCGCGGACTCGATTTTATTCTTAAACAGCAAAATCCAAAAACCGGTTACATCGGCAAGACGATGTACAACCACGGTTTTGCCACACTCGCTTTGGCGGAGGCTTATGGCGTGGTCGATGATCCGCGGCTTGGCCCTGCACTGCAGAAAGCGGTGCAACTAATTTTGACATCGCAAGCGAACAATCCGCTGGGCGCGTGGCGTTACGCACCCGAAAGCAATGACGCCGACACAACGGTGAGCGGCTCGCAAATGGTCGCGCTTTTTGCCGCGCGCAATGCAGGTGTTGCTGTTCCAGAAGAGGCGATTGAAAAAGGTCTGAAATATTTTGCAAAGATGCAAACGCCAGAGGGTGGATTCGGTTACAGTTCGCCTTCAGGCCCAAATGCCGCGCGCACGGCCATTGGCTGTTTAATTTTAGCTTTGGCAAAGGAAAAAAATTCCAAGTCGTTTCAATCTGCATTCGAGTTTCTCAAAAAAACTCAGCCCGACCAAAATTATGCGCAATATTATCTCTACTACGCGTCGCAAGCTTATTTCCAAGCCTCGCCGCAAGCATGGCAGGTTTGGAATCGGAAAAATATTGCGGGCTTGAAAATTACGCAAAGTGCGGAAGGAAATTGGGACGGGCAATTCGGTTCGACGTTCGCGACATCAGCGTCGTTGCTTTCACTGGCGCTGAATTATCGGTTTCTGCCCATTTACGAACGATGAAACGCGCACAACTAATTGTCAGTTTGACAGGAAACTTCCGGAGACTGTGTCTCTGCATTTTGATTTGTTGTGGCAGCTTTTCCTTTCTTGAAGCCCAAGAAACTTCGCCCTCGTCAAAATCCACGAACTTGCTTACGGAAACTGCCAGCGAACTGCTGGAATTTCTGGATGGCTCGACTCTGCATGGCCGACTTCGCGCGATTGATTCGGATAAAGGATTGAGGTGGGAACATCCAGCCGCCAAACAACCGATTGATTTTAAACCTGAAAATATCGCGTGGATTCGTTTCCCAAATGCGAATGAATCTGCGGTGCCGAGTTCTGAACCGAGTTGCAAATTTCAATTTGTCAACGGAGACGAATTTTTTGGCAATTTTATTTCGCTCAATGAAAACGAATTGGAACTGCAAACGTGGTTCGGTGGAAAATTCAAAACTCCGCGAGCGATGGTGCGCTCAATTCGATTCTTTCCGAAAGGAGCAACTCCGATTTACGAAGGGCCAACCAGTCTTGCTGGCTGGAATGCGGGCGCACCGCCAAATCCGCAGGCGTGGAAATATGAAGATGGCGCATTCATCGCCAGTGGCGCAGGCACCATTGGTCGCGACCTGAAATTGCCAGACGCGAGCCGCCTCGAATTTGATCTCGCCTGGAGCGCCTCGTTTAATCTGCTGTTTGCCTACTACACCGCAGGATTGACCGGATTTAATTACAACAGCAGTTCCTACATGTTTTACATCACGCCGGGAAATATTTCGCTGCAACGAATCACCGCAGGCACCGGATCTTCCACGCTGGGACGCAGTGAAACGATCCCGGCGATGCTTACAAAAAAGAAAATCCACTTGGAATTTCGCGGCAACAAAGAAGAAAATTTTTTGGAAGTTCTGGTGGATGGCAAATTGGTGAATCAATGGAAGGACACGGCTGGCTGGGTTGGAAAAGGTTCGGGCGTGCTTTTCTACTCGCAAAACGAAGGTTCGATCAAGATCAGCAATATCAAAGCTTCGGAGTGGGATGGAAAACCCGGTTCGGAAATCGCGACCAATGCGCCGAGCAGCGAAGATCAAATCCACCTCGCCAATCGCGACAAAGTTTCTGGTAAAGTCGCAACTCTGCGCGATGGCAATTTGAAATTCACGTCGGCCACTACGGTTTTGGAAATTCCGCTACAGCGCATCAGTCAAATTATTTTTGGGGGCGCGGCTACGAATCCCATCGTGCGCGCGCCGTGGGAAATTCAGGCGTCCGTTTCCGGCGGTGGAACGATTTCGTTCGCGCTGGAAAAATGGAACAACGAACAAGTATCGGGTCAGAACAGAAATTTTGGAAAGATTGCGCTAAATTCAAAATCCATCCGGCAAATCCGATTTAATTTGGATCAATCTAAAGCGTCCGACGAAACGATTTCGCCCGACAACGTTATTTGGGAGGCGGATGAGAAATAAATTTCAACAAACGATTCTCACTGGGTTCGTGCTGCTCTTTGTTTTGCCGACGGTGCAATTGCGCGCAGAAATTTCTTCTGCAAATCCGGCGAGGCAAGCGCTTTTGTTTCGTAACGGCGATATTCTTTTTGGGAATTTAGAATCCATCAGCCATGACAAATCAGTGATTTGGCGACGCAGCGATGTGGCGCAACCGATTGAATTTTCGCCCACGAATCTTTCGGAGATTCAATTTCCTTCAGCCAAAAAGACGGCTCTCAATGCGACGAATGCTTGCCGGGTCCAATTGAATAATGACGACAGCCTCGAAGGAAAGTTGCTCCAGCTCGATTCTGAAAAGATTATTTTGGAGACTTCGTTCGCGGGCAAAGTGGTTTTTCCGCGCCAAGTGGTTCGAGCCATTGAACCATTGCCGCCGGAGCGGGAACTGATCTTCACCGGGCCAAGTGGTCTGGACGGATGGACGCTGGGCAAAGTGACCGCGATTGCCGCCGGAGAAGCAGGCGACTGGAAATATACCAACGGCGCATTTTACGCGACACGCTCGGCCTCGATTGCACGCGACCTGAAATTGCCTGACGTGGCGAAGATCGAATTTGATTTGGCGTGGAAGGGAATGTTGCAAGCGGCCATCGCGCTTTACACGAGTTACATGCAGCCAATCAATTTAGCGAATAAAGATACGGAGCCGGACTTCGGTGGATTTTACAGTCTGCAAATAAATAGTTTTGTTTCGACGTTGATGCCGGTGAGAAAAAATGCGCCGTTGAAATATATGGAGCAAATTCCGGTTCCCACCTTCAGCCAAAAAAATCGGGCACACATCGAGATTCGCGCGAACAAACCCAAGAACAGCATTGCGTTATTCGTCGATGATACGCTCGTGAAGGAATGGATCGACACGGAAGATTTCGCTGGCAGCGGAACGGGAATGCGATTCGTTCACCAAGGGCAAGGTGCGATCAAAATGAGCAATCTGCGCATTGCGGAATGGAATGGAAAAATGGAATCAGCATCGACGAATCCTCCATCGCTCAAAGAAGATCTGGCGAAGTTATTAAATGGCGACAAAGTTTCTGGAACGCTGGAAACTTTTCGTGATGGGAAATTCAAGTTTTCAATGAGCAACACGAAACTCGATGTTCCTTTCGAGCGTGTTTCCGAAATTTTCTTCATGAGACAAACGAACGAACCAGTTGCGGAAACGAAATCGAACATTCGCGCATTTTTCAGCGGCGGCGGCAGCGTGACATTCCGCGTTGAGAGTTGGGAGAAGGAAGGTGTTGCGACCGCAAGTCCTAATTTTGGCCGCGCGACATTTGTTCCGACAGCATTTGATCGCATTCAGTTGCATCCGAATCTGGAGAAAACTTCCGAGCGATTTCCGCCCGTAAAGAGCGAATCCCAATAATCTTGAATATGCCGAAAGATGGAAGTTTCAACGCCTCGCGTTCAGGTTCAAGATTCTTTTGGTTACCTGCGAAACTTTGTTGGTGATAATTCATAGAATCCATGTCTCCTTGGCGCGCCCAAATCATTCACATGAAATTTTTCATCTCGGCGATGCTCGCTTTGGCCATCGGACCGGCCGCCCCATCTGTTTCCCGCGCCACAACTCAAGACGCCGCCGCGCTCACCTTCTGTTGCTCGCCGCAGAACGGATTGTTCCAGTCCCTCGCTTCTCGAAAATATCGGCGCTTCGACTCGCCGCTCACCGCCATCGAACAGGCGAAAACAAATTCCGCCGTGCTGATTCTCGCTGATGGCTATCCAGAAAAGTTGACGCAACTTTCAGAAAAGGAACTTTTGTTCGCGCAGGTAAAAAGTCTGCGTTTGTTCATCGAATTTCCAGAGGCGTTGCCCGGGATCAAAATGGGCGCCGTAAAAACGATTGAGTGGGAACGAAGCGTGGTGGCCTCGACGAACTTCGGAGACGCGTTGCCAGCCATGCGCATTTTGGCGATTCACGATTGTCATTTTGTGCCGACCATCGCGCCGAATCCGTGGCTCGTCATCGCGCGCGTGGCGGGTTTTGACACTGCGGTTTACGGATTACCTCCGAATGCCGCGCCCATTCTTTTTGAAATTCCAGATAAGAAAATCCTCGTCGCTACCACGAAGTTGAGCGGCTTCATCACAGGACGCTTTGCTCCCGCGAAGGATTGGGAAGTTATTTGGGAAATAATCCTCGCAAAACTGGATCCCGAGAATACGCCCCACAAAATCGCGTGGGCTCCGGCAGTGCGGCCCGCGTTTGGCCCCAACGAAAAGTTGCCGCGAAAATTCGAGCGGCTCGCATTCGACTCCGCCGCTGATTGGATTTTCAAATCTCGTCTGCTGGTTCATCCGTCGCGCCAGACGGAAATTCAAAAAGCATTGGCTGCGAATGTCGAAACCATTGCCACACCTTCTGGCGACGCACCCCACGGCGACGGTTCGCTTGGAATTCTGGAAGGTTACGCCTCGGGCATCCGCCACGACGGAAATCAAATCCAACGACTGCCGATTCGCGCCGATTGTAATGCGGAATCTGCGATGGTGCTCTCGCTCGACGCGGTTTTGAATAAAGACAAGCGAAGCGCGGCGACCGCAAAAAATCTTCTCGATTATGTTTATTTCAATTCCGAAATTTGCGGCGGCGTTCGCGCGGACCCGAAACACGGCGCATACGGTTTGATTAGTTGGGGCGCAGTTTCACCAGCATGGCTCGTCGCGAATTATGGTGACGACAATGCCAACGCAATTCTCGCCACGGTTGTTTCCGCAGCCTCGCTTAAAGATACGCAATGGGATGAATCGGTGATGAAGGCACTGCTCGCGAATCTGCGCACGACGGGAAAACTCGGTTTTCGTGGTGACCGCATTGATGTTCCCGCGCTCGAACAACAAGGATGGAAATATTTTCACGATGCTTCGCCGGTAAATTATTCTCCGCATTTCGAGGCCTATCTCTGGGCCTGCAATCTCTGGGCGTTTCGCGAAACGGGCTTTCGTCCCTTCCTCGACAAAACGACGAACGCGATTGCGATGACGATGAAAGTTTATCCCGACGGCTGGCGTTGGAAAAATAATCTCGAACGTGCGCACATGCTGCTCTGTTTGGCGTGGCTGGTGCGCGTCGATGACACGCCGCAACACCGAGAATGGTTGAATCGGGTCGCGAACGATTTGCTAAAGTGGCAATCAAAGTCCGGCGCGATTTACGAAACTTTGGTTGGAACGGGCGGCGGACATTATCAAGTTCCTCAATCCAACGAGGCTTACGGAACAACCGAAACTCCGCTCATCCAGAAAAACGGCGATCCAGCCAGCGACCAGCTTTACACCACCGGTTATGCGTTGCTCGGATTGCATGAAGCCGTCGGCGCAACGGGCGACAAGAAACTTCGCGACGCCGAAAATAAATTAGCGGAATTTTTGTGTCGCATTCAGATTCGTTCCGAAAAATTTCCGTATCTGGACGGCTGGTGGTTTCGCGCATTTGATGACCGGCGTTGGGAATTTTGGGCAAGTTCAGCCGATGTCGGATGGGGCGCGTGGTCAGTGGAAGCGGGTTGGGGACAGGCGTGGACGACGGCGGTTTTAGCTTTGCGTAAAAAGAAGACAACGGTTTGGGAATTAACCAAAAGCAGTCGCATCGAGGAATACTTCGAGAAAACAAGAGTCGCGATGGAATTGGAAAAATAAATATAGTGCGGTCAGCCAAGAAGTTCGGAAATTTTTTGCGAAATATTCCCGCCTTTCATCAGTGATTCTCCGACGAGAATTGCTTTTGCGCCACAACGTTCGAGTTGTAGAACATCGGCGCGCGAATGGATTCCGCTCTCGCCGACAAGTAGCGTTTTTTTTAAATCTATTTTGGCGGCGAGTTTTTCCGTGGTCGCTAAATCAACTGTGAAAGTTTTTAAATCGCGATTGTTCACGCCGAGGAGTGGTGGATTGATTTTTAGAG
>JBDSLX010000251.1:0-4953 GCA_039916145.1 Verrucomicrobiota bacterium
TTACTCGACGCGGTTTTATGGATCGTAGTTTGAAGATCGGGCTTGGCGTGGCGCTTTCCACGTTGACCGACATTCCGCCGATTCTTAAACGCGCCCTGGCCGAAGGATCAATTGGCGGGAACGGCAAGAAAGTCCTTTTCATCTGGCTGCGTGGAGCCAATGACGGATTGAACTCAGTCATTCCAGTTCTCGATACCGCTTATGCGAGCAGCCGCTCAACAATTGAGATTCCCACAAACGGTAGTTACTCCACGACTGGAGGGCTTTGCAATTTCACACCTTCGGGAACTATCGATCCGACTTTTGACCTCGCCGGTTATGCTATTGCTCTGAATAATGGATTTGCCGGACTCCATCCGTCTCTGAAATTTCTCGCGCCCATTTACAACGCAGGCGAATTAGCGCTCATTCATCGCGTCGGATATGCTTATCAGTCGCGGTCGCATTTCGATTCGCAGAATTATTGGGAAAACGGCACGCCGAATAACAAAACAGTGGCCAACGGTATTTTCTATCGCGCGATGCTCCAGGCTATTTTGAATAATAGCGCGGCCAATAGCGGCTTGACGGGTGTCTCCATCCAACCTTCGTTACCGCTGATCTTGCGGGGATCCGGCGCGGCGATGACCAATTTGACAGACCCGACCCGATACAATTTGTTGGGCGTTCCAAATACCACTGACGGCAACAACAAGGCGGATCGCGCAATAAAAGACGGCAGCGACTTTCCTTTTTCCAGCAAAATCGCCCGGCAGGTTATCGACCAGCAATACCAAAACCTAAACACAACGTTGAAGGTCTTCGAAACTATTGATTTCAGCGAAAGCGGCAGCAATGGAGGACTGGGAAATTATTTTGTCGATGACACCGCTACAGATGGGGACGTGCCGTATTATTTGTTCCCGACCAACAACTCGAAAAACGGCGGCGCCAATCTCAATGGTCGAAGTAGCGCGACCAGCAAATATGTGGTGGATACTGGTGCTTACACCACCTTCGGCTACATCAAAGCAGCTGCGTTGATTTTAAATAAGACCGATGCCATTGTCGCTGGCACCGAATTCGGCAGCTTCGACACGCACAATGTTCAGGGGGGTGCCACTGGGGCTCACGCTAATCTCCAACGTCGGATTGCCTGGGCAATGTACGGCCTAAAAAAGTTTTTCACGAAATACGGCAAAGGCGGCACCAGCGAAATGCCCGGCGCAAAAGTCAATTGGAACGATATCATAGTCGTCACCCTTTCAGAATTTGGCCGCACAACTAAAGAAAATGGATCAACGGGAACCGACCACGCCGAAGCCGGAGTGATGTTCGTGGCGGGCGGCGGAGTAAAGGGCTACGGCAAGCTTCACCCGATCACCCAAGTCAACCGCACCTCCGCCGTATTTTGCTGCGGTTCGGGAAGCGAAATTCACAACGGAAATTCCGTGCCTTGGAATACTGGCACGAGCGGCTCGATGTTTTTTGGTACCACCAAAAATTATCTCCAGCGCGCGGTGGATTATCGTTCGGTGCTCGGCGAAATTATCCGCTCGCACCTCGGAGCGACTTCGAACCAGCTCAACACCATTATTCCTGGCTATGCCAATGCAAATGAGAGGCTGGCTGGCGGCGGGGCCGCGCTGGACGGCACCACCATTGCTGGCGAACTCCATTTAATCTAAGTGGTAAAAACTTCCGGCCAGCGCGTGAGTCGTATTACCGCTGGTTTTTTTTATTTTATTTGCGCGATCCCCGCTCTGGCCGCTGAGATTGATTTATTTCCTATGGCCGACACCTGTCTGGTCGAATATTCACCCACGAACAACATGGGTGGCGAAATATATTTCAATGCCGGCAGCAATCTCCACGGGAACCGCAACCGAGGGCTTCTGCGTTTCAATTTATCCGCCGACGTTCCGCCCGGCTCGAAAATTCAAAAGGCCATTTTCTCAATCCGCGTTGTCCTCATTCCCGCCGACGAGCCGGCGGCTTCCATCTTTGATTTGCATCGCCTGTTACAACCTTGGGGCGAAGGCGCTAAACTTAGCAACACCACCGGCCCGGGCCGAGGTTCGCCCGCCACGAATAATGAAGCTACTTGGCTCGACCGTTTCGCCTTTGCTAATTCGCCGTGGTTTCTGCCCGGTGCTGCTCCGACGAATGATTTCGTCTCCTTCAAAAGTGCCGAACAATTTATTTCCGATACCGGCAGCTCGCCCTATTATTTTTCCAGCGTTTCCAGCCCACAACTGGCTGCGGATGTGCAACTCTGGTTGGACAATCCCGGAACCAACTTTGGCTGGCTTTTGAAAAGCCGCGATGAAACCACGATCTCGACAGCTCGACGATTCGGCTCTCGCGAAGACCCAAACCAGACGCCCATTTTGTCCGTCACTTTCGTTGCGCCACCTGTGCTTGAGCAGCCGCAAATCTGCGGGAACCAATTTCAATTCCGCTTTCTGGCGGACACAGGGCAAAGTTACGTCGTGGAATTTTGCAATTCTTTTTCACCAACGAACTCATGGACAACCTTGACGAACATCAGCCCGCCCAATGCATCGACAAATATATTGGTGTCCGACGCAATTTCTTCCTCCAATCGCTTTTATCGTGTCATTCCGCAGTGATCACGGCTCGCTGATTTGCCCGCACAAGACCGCGCGATTTGCGCCTGTCGTTTCCGGCAAATTTCCCGGTCGCTTGTTCACTCGCAGAAAAGCCAGCAACGCGAACGCCGCTGGTTCGATGGCTTGAACCGGCCAGCCGATTTCGTCGCTTGTTAAAATTTTTGCAGAAAACTTTTTTGCAATTGCGCGAACCAAACTCGGATTCGCCGCGCCTCCACCCGTCAAAATAATTTTATCCGGCTTCGACGGTAGATGCGTTCGATAATTAAATGCAATCGAGCACGCTGTGAATTCGGTGAACGTTGCCACGACATCAAACTGCGAAAGTCCGCGCATTTCCTGAATCGCATTTTTAAAAAACGGTTCGCCAAAAAGTTCGCGCCCCGTGCTCTTGGGCGGTTTCTGTTTGAAATACGGATGACGCAACCAACGCTTCAGCAATTCTTCAGAGGCAACACCGCGCGCTGCCCATTCGCCATTTTTATCAAAATGTTTTTTCCCCTTCGAGAAATGCCGCATCGCAAAATCAATCAGCATATTCGCCGGGCCGGTATCGAACGCCAAAACTTTTGGTTTCGTCCGTCCTTTCCAATCCAGCGAAGTCACGTTGCTGATCCCGCCCAGATTGTTCACGCAAACATGTTGGCCGCGTTCGCCGAAAACGAATTGATGAAAAATCGTCGCGAGCGGGGCGCCTTGTCCGCCTGCCGCCAAATCTGCGACCCGAAAATTATTCACTACCGGCACGCGCAATTTCTCGACGAGGTAAGCCGGTTCACCGAGTTGAAACGTCGCCGGATTCTTTCTGTTCGGATTATGGAAAACGGTTTGTCCATGCAATCCGACCAGTTGCGCTTTATTTTTCATTTGCGCCGCATTTTCCGCATAAAACCGTCCGAGGTCATGGTGTAATTGGCAGAATTCCCAACTCCTCAAATCACCGCGCGCAGCCTCGTGCAATTGCGCTCGAATCTGTTTTGGAAAATCCGCTGTCCAGAGTTCAATTAATTCAATTCGTTTTTCGGAAACCGAGCAGAGCGCGTAATCCACGCTGTCGATGCTCGTGCCAGACATGATGCCGAGGACATTCATAATTTAGCCACGGATTAACACGGATGCGCACGAATGAATAGCCGATTCATCGTAGCCGCGCTCGCCAGAGCGTGGCTACGTGTCGAATTTTGAATTGAGCTTTTCGAGTTTCAGTTTTGAATTCATCCATGATCAAACGTTGGCTCGCTCTCTTTCTACTTGGACAACTTTCTGTTTTGGCCGCTGCTGAATCCAAACAGCCATCGGACGCCGCTGACCAACTCATTTCCGCCGCGACCAATTCTGATTTTGCTTATAAACGCCTTTCAGTTTTGTGCGATAAATTTGGTCCGCGTTTCAGTGGCACCACCAATCTCGAAGCCGCGATTGATTGGGTTCTGGCTGAAATGAAACGCGACGGTTTGCAAAATGTGCATGGCGAAGAAGTGATGGTTCCGCATTGGGTGCGCGGAAAAGAATCTGCCGAATTACTTGAACCGCGTCCGCACAAATTGGGAATGCTCGGTTTAGGCGGAAGCATCGCCACACCGCCCGAAGGTATTTCGGCTGAAGTCTTGGTCGTAAAAAGTTTTGCCGATTTGAGCAATCGCGTTTCTGAAGCCAAAGGCAAAATCGTTTTGTTCAATCAACCGTTCACGAAATACGGCGAAACAGTTTTGATTCGCACGCGGGGCGCGATGGAAGCCGCCAAAGCAGGCGCAGTCGCAAGCATGATTCGCTCGGTCACGCCCTTTTCCATGCAGACGCCGCACACCGGCAACATGCGTTATACAAATTCGCTCCCAAAAATTCCGCATGCCGCCATTACGGTCGAGGACGCGGATATGTTGCAGCGGATGCAGGATCGCGGTGAAAAAATTGTCGTGCGCTTGAAGATGGAAGCGAAAATGTTGCCCGACGCGAAATCGCGCAATGTCATCGGCGAAATTGTGGGACGCGAAAAGCCCGAGGAAATTGTTTTGATCAGCGGCCACATTGATTCGTGGGACGTGGGGCAGGGGGCGATGGACGACGGTGGCGGTTGCGTCTCGTCGTGGGAAGCCGTTCGGTTGATGCACAAATTGGGATTGCGTCCGCGCCGCACGATTCGCGTCGTGCTTTGGACGAATGAAGAAAATGGAATCGCCGGTGCGAAAGCGTATCGCGAAACGCACAAGAAAGAATTGGCCAACCACGTTCTCGCCATCGAATGCGACGACGGCGTTTTCAAGCCAACTAGTTTTGCTTTCAGCGGCAGCGCCGCCGCCACGAATCAGATCAACGAAGTCGCCAAGCTGCTGCAAAAAAT
>JBDSLX010000252.1:0-2598 GCA_039916145.1 Verrucomicrobiota bacterium
ATTGCAAAAGATTTTCGCGCGCGACGGGATCGAGTCCCGCGCACGGTTCGTCGAGAATGAGCAGTCGCGGCTTGGCCATCAACGCGCGGCCAATCAAAACCCGTTGCCGTTCGCCTTGCGAAAGAAACACCCACGGACGTTCCGCTAGATATTCGCACTCAACCTGTTTCAAAATTTTGCGCGCTCGCGTTCGATCCCTCGATGAGCCGTCGCCCCAGAAATCAATCACTGCATCTTTGCCACTCAATACCGTGAACAAAGCGGGTTCTGCTTCCGGCATCAGTTGTCGAATGGACGAACTGACCAGGCCGATTTGCTTCCGCAGTTTGCGCCAATCGGTTTGCCCAAATTTTTCCCCAAGCAATTCGATTTCGCCTGCCGTCGGTTCGAGGTAACCCGCCAGCGCACTGAGCAACGAAGTTTTTCCAGAACCATTCGCGCCGAGCATGGCCCAATGTTGGCCGCGTTCAATTCGCCAGCAAATGTTGTGAAGAATGACTGTTTCACCGCGCTGAATGCGCAGATTGGAAATTTCCAGAACGGGTTTCGCCACGAGGAATCAAAGCTTGTTCGAAAAATAAATAGCCGAGCCAACAATCGCGGCAATCATTCCTCCGACCACAAAAGACCATTTCAAATTTCTGAAATAGCGCATGCGGCTCCCTTCCGGCGAATCGGGGTAAGCATAAAAGAGATTTGCTGGCGGCTTTTTTCTGAAGAACACCAAGGTATGTAATGAAGCTTGGCAAGTTTTGTCAACGCGGCTTTCGCTGTGGTGCAGGACTGACGCATTTAAATTCCGTTCGGCCGTCCCTCTCATTAACACCGTGGCTTTAGCCCGGTGTCCAGCGTGCGCGAGAGATTTAGCCGTTTTAACGGCTTCTCAGAATACGCGGAGAAGCCGTTAAAACGGCTGAATCTTTTCCACACAATCTTCACCGGGCTAAAGCCACGGTGTTAATGAGATCCCAAATTTGATGCGTCAACCCTGCCCGTAGCGACGCGTCTGTGACCGCCGCAATTTGAGGATAAAGTCAGCGGCGGTCACAGACCCGCCGCAACAAAGGATTTGCAGTTGTCTTTCATTTCAAACATTTGCAACATCGCGCTCGCACGCTGATGAAAATAATTGCTGCCGCAAATCCTATCTGCCGAATTTTTATCGCAGTAATTTTCTTTGCGACCACGGGCTTGAGTTTCTCTGAAACCAAATCGGCGTCGAAGTCAGCCAAAGATACTTTTGGAAATGCCCACCAGATGGTTTTGGTTACGACAAAAAATTGGGAAGCGGTTCCCGGAGTGATGCGGCGGTTTGAGCGAAAGGATTCTGGCGAAAGCTGGAGCGAAGCTGGTTCGCCGATTGAAATCGTCGTCGGACGCACCGGACTGGCGTGGGGCAGGGGATTGCATCCCACAAATTCTGTTGGTCCGCAAAAAGTTGAAGGCGACGGGAAAAGTCCGGCCGGAATTTTTCGTCTTTCGTCGGCGTTCGGCTTCGCTTCGGCTGAAGAAATGAAATCGCTGAAGCTCCCATATTTGCAAGTGACCGATTCCCTCGAATGTGTGGATGACGCACACTCCGTCCGTTACAACACGATTGTGGATCGCCAACACATCATCAATCCCGATTGGAAAAGTTCAGAAAAAATGTTGGAGATCGGCGAGGCCTATCGGCTCGGCATCGTCGTCGATCATAACGTTGCGCCGCGAACGTCTGGAAAAGGCTCCTGTATTTTTATTCACATCTGGAAAGGCGACGGCAGTGGCACGAGCGGCTGCACGGCGATGGAGAAATCGCACATGGAAAAATTAATTTCGTGGCTGGATGCCAAAACGAATCCGGTTCTAGTGCAACTTCCTGAAGCTGAATTTCAACGTGTCGAGAGCGAATGGCATTTGCCTTCGCTAAAAACAAATTCTCCTTCGGCCAAATGATTCGCGAAAATTTCCCATGCTAAATTATATCTGGCTCGGACTCGTTTTGCTCGCCGTCATCATCGGCGGTTACAACGGCGCGATGGAACAGGCCGCGAACGAAGGTTTTCTTTCCGCAAAAAAAGCCGTGATGGATCTCGCACTGCCGCTCTCCGCCACCATCACGCTTTGGCTCGGCATCATGCGGTTGGTGGAAAAATCGGGATTGATTTTTATTCTCGCTCGCGCTCTTCGTCCGGTCATGCGCTGGCTTTTCCCCGAAGTTCCCGCCGAACATCCGGCGATGGGCACGATGTTGATGAACCTCGCCGCGAACATGCTCGGGCTGAACAACGCCGCTACGCCCTTGGGCCTGCGCGCGATGGAACATTTGCAAAAGCTGAATCCGCATCCCGGGACAGCGACGAACGCGATGTGCATGTTTCTGACGATCAACACCAGTTCCATTCAATTAATTCCGGCGACGACGATTGGGATTCTCGCTGTCAACGGCTCAAAGAATTCCACGGCAATTGTTGGAACCGCATTCATCGCGACGCTTTGTTCGACGATTGTTGGAATTACTGCGGCAAAATTGTTTGAAAAACTTTCCAAACAAGAACCGGTGATATCAGCGGGCGCGATTGTCGCTGAACAAACATCGCCTGAGTCTGAAGCGGAAGT
>JBDSLX010000253.1:0-3324 GCA_039916145.1 Verrucomicrobiota bacterium
TACGGCGACAAAATGTAGCGCCAGTCGGTGGTGTTGACTTTCGCGTCTTTGTCGTTGGGCGCTTCGGCGGCGGATTCCACTTTCAGTTCCATCAAAAGCTGCAACGTCTCGCGATCTTTCCCGGCGAATTCTTGTTTAGTCAGCCCCAAATAATCGCGAAGTTTTTCTCGCGGCAATTTGTCCATTTGATCGGGTGCAATGACGGGTTGAACTGCCGAACTGTTCGCTTTGCCGAGAAAAATTGGGAACGCCTCGCGCAGAACAAAAACAAAAATCAAAAAGACCATCACGATGGCGGAGAGCGAAACGAGAAAAATAAATTTCTCGGCAAGCCATTCGAGCGGACGCGCCTTGTGGCCGCGATGCAATCCCATCCAGCCGATGCTGCGTTTCGAATGTTGAGTGTGTGGCATTTCGAGCGGGCAAATAAGAATTAATGTGTGTTGTTCGCCCTCACCCTAGCCCTCTCCCCCGAGGAGAGGGAACCGCAAATGGGCATTTCAGGTTCATCAGATAATCGATAAAAAGATCCGCCGCATGATCTGTCTCAAAGCTGAAAACAATTCTCCCTCTCCTCGGGGGAGAAGGCCGGGGTGAGGGCGAGCGTTTTTGTTATCCGAATCATTTTCGCAAATTCGCCGGGAGCGGATAATAGCCGACGTCTTTCACCACTTTTTGTCCGTCATCGCTGCGAATCCACGTGAGATAATTAGCAACTTCGCCTTTGTCCAACGCGGGATTCACATAGATGTAAAGGTAACGCCAGATCGGATAGCTGCCGTTGACCACGGTTTCTTCGGTCGGCTCAATCGCGGGCGAGCCTTCATCTTTTTTAACGTTCAAATGTTTGACGCCCGCGCCGTAAGCGCCGCCACCATAACCAATCCCGTTTTTTTCTTTGGCCACGTTTTGAATTACTTGCGCGGTGCCTTGGAGTGTTTGCGCGGACGCGGCGAAATCTTTGCCTTTCAAAACGTGTTCTTTAAAAAACTCGTAAGTGCCGGAGCTGTTTTCCCGACTGTAAATCGTGATCGGGGCATCATTGCCGCCAACGTCCTTCCAGTTTTTGAGTCGGCCCGTGAAAATTCCTTCGATTTGTTCGAGGCTCAATTCCTTGACCTGATTTGCGTCGTTGACGTAAACCGACAATCCATCCAGCGCGACTTTGTATTCGGTCGGGCGTTTGCCAAATGCTTTCACGCACGCTTCGATTTCTTTGACTTTAATTTTTCGCGAAGCGTTGGCGAGGTCGGTGGTTCTGTTTTGCAACGCAGCAAAACCAATTCCCGAACCGCCGCCGGTCACTTGAATTTTTGTTTCGGGAGTTTTCTGCATGTAAACCTCAGCCCATTTCTGCGCCAGAATCACGAGCGTGTCCGAGCCTTTGACCGTGATGTTTCCAGCGTGAGTTGAAGCAGCGAGCGCAATCGTCGCTGCCAGAACACCAAGTTTTGTGGCAATGTTTTTCATAGAGTTTTCTTTTTTAAAGCTGACAGAGATTTTGTGAAACGGTTAGTTACACTTGAGTGATAATTTTGCAACAGCCCCAATTTAAAATTTCAAACTGGCATCGACTTGCAGACGTCCGGTTTTGGAATTTTCATTTTTCCCGTCGATCAAATCAAAGAGGAAATAGCTCGCGGCAAGCGTGACGGAATCGAAAGGCGAATAGGCCGCGCGCAGGTAATGGCCGCGCAAATTCGTCCCCGCTCCGTAACCCGTTCCACCGCCCGACTGCGGAATGCCCGTCTTGTAAAACGCGCCCGTGTCCGAATCGACCAACTCTTCAAACCAAAAATCCGATTCAAGATATTTGTAGCGATACGTCAGATCCCAGGTCCCTTTTTTGCCGGATTTGCCGAACGTAACTCCGGCGGAGAACGCCTGGTTGTTTTCGTGCGCCGCAGGGTTGTTCGCGTAATCCGCCGCGAACCGAATCGGAAACGCGCCCGCATACATCGGAAACTTATCCAGCGAATAAATCACCGCGCCATCGACGACGATTGGATTAAATTTATGAGCAAGAGGACCGAAGCTCGCTTTGTTGGTCGTGCCTGCATTGATGTTCACTCGCGTATTGCCTTTGTTGATGTCGGGCACATTCGCGGTCAACAAATTTTCGGTGCCGGCGATCATCAAACCAGAAATGCCGAAGGAACTCTGCCATTTGGGACTCCAGATCGATTCCAGACGAAGTTGCGCACCCAGCAGAAATGGATCGCTGCTGCTTTTGCTGGCTTCGTCCAAAATAAATTGGCCGAGATTTAGTTTTACGCCGTGGCGTTCGTTGATCGTGTAACCGATTTGTTGGCCGAGACCTTCGGGCGTGTAATCGGAATCGAAGATCATGTCCGAAAAAACAAATGGATTTTCCATTTTGCCGCCGATGAGGGTCGCGGACCAATCCGGCGTGTTGATGGGTGACCATTTGGCGTAGGCGAGATCGATGCCGATGAATTTCTTGGAACCGTTATCTTCAAAGGTCGCATTGCCGGAAATCGGGTCGCCATTGCCCGAAATTAAACGAAGCCCTACTTCCAAATTGTCATGCAAGAGGGCCGTCGCGCCGAAACGCAGGCGATACCGAAAGCGATGACGATCCACCACGCTCGAATCATCCACGTGAATTCCATCGTAACGAAGGCGCAGGTCGCCGTTGAATTTCAAACTGTTGACCCATTCCGGCATTCCACTTTTGACGGAGTAAGCCTGGGTGAAACCTTTGTCCGCTTCTTCGCGCAAACCATTTGCTTCGCTGACGGTGAGAATTCCTTTTTCCACCAGTTTATCAATCAACGAGTCGGAAGTTTGCGCGGAAACATTTCCACACAAGGCCAGCGCGATGGCGGACGTTCCTGCGATTGTTGCAACAGTAATTTTATTTTTCATTCGCAATGAAGTTTTTCGTCGTCGCGAGATTGCGAAACATTTGTGTCAGCCAAAGGGCGGTGGTGTTACGATTGTGTGACAATCCAGGAAAATTTTAACCGAGACTCGAACTGCTTAAAGGCGGACGATCAAAATGGAGCGCGGACTTCAGTCCGCATCAACTCGATAATTGCCACGGCGAAGCGGACTAATCTCCGCGCTCCAATACTGAAGAAACCGCTGCTTAGAGATTGCCCACCGCGCGACTGAGAACGTATTGCGCAGAATTAAAATCGGCGATGGTTTTTAAATAATCGAAACGCGCGCGCGTCAAATCCTGTTCAGCCTGGATGTTTTCCAAAACAATTCCGACGGAGAATTCCCGGCGCAATTGGGCCAGACGCAAACCTTCTTCGGCAGTGGTCAAAACGCGTTTCGCAGAATCGATTTGGTCGC
>JBDSLX010000254.1:0-9966 GCA_039916145.1 Verrucomicrobiota bacterium
GGAGCGCGCCGATATCCTCTCGCGTGGGAAGTGGAAAATTCATCAACGTGACTTCTTTTTCCAACTCGGTCGGAATCTCCATCGTGGGCGAAACGAGGATAATGGTTTTGAAACTGTTTTTCAGGTGCAGCGCGATTTCCTTGAGCTTGCGAATGATGGCGAAATTATTTCGCGTCAGAAACGGATGAAAATCCTTGAAAATAAAAATAGCAGGCTCGACTTGTTCGATCACTTGATCGAGCGCGGTCAACGGATCTTTCGTCGCGCCGTTGCGGCTTTTTTGAGATTGAATGGAAGTTCCGGCGGGAACAACGCCCGTCGTGTAACTCCATTCAAAAACCTTTTTTTGTCGGCGATGTGCGATTTCGACGACGAGATTTTGCACGCGCATCTCTTCGCCGGTGACGACGTAAATCAGCGGATACCGAGCGCGAATCAGAGTTTCAAGTTCTTCTCGGAAGTTCATGGTTTATTTGTTTGCGGAGCGCCGGGTTTTGGCAGCGCGCTGACGCATCAGTTTATTTTGCGGATCGAGCGCGCTCAGAATTGCGGCGATCTCCGGCGTGATATTGTGGGCAAGAATTTTTCCGTCCGGCAAAATCAGCACCTCGCCTTGAATTGTGAAATTGGATTTCATTCCACTAGATTCAAATTGTAATCCCGCGCGATTTTCGTGGCGAGGTCTGTTTCCAGCGAAGTCGTTGTGCCGCGCAATTCCGAATGTTTTCCCGCCTGCCATGCTGGCCAGAACCCGCTGCGTAAATTGATTTTCACTTGCGGCAAATTTTCACCAAGCCATTCGGCGATTGGCCTCCAACAACATTCCACGTGGCCGGGCATGACCAGATGGCGGACGATTAACTCGGAATTTTCATTCGCCCACAACAAGTTCTCTTGCACGATTTGATTGTAGTTTGGGACGAGCGCGAGTCGCTGGGCGCAGGTGTCGTTGCCGAATTTGTAATCCGCCAACCAGACATCGAAAATTCCGTGAAGAAGTTCGCGAGCTTGAGCCGAGGCGTGAGCATTTGTTTTCCAAACGAGTTTGGGTTCGTCGGGAAGGGCGGCGACAATTTCCAGAGCGGTGGGCAAATGAATCGTCGGTTCGCCGCCGAGAATCATGATGGTGCGAGCGCCTTCATCCAGCGCTTGGACAGCGCGTTCGGCGAGCGCCGGAAGATTCAGATTTTTTCCGGCGCGCGGATTCCAACTCTCTTTTCCGGTGATGCAGAAGGAGCAGCGCAGGTCGCATCCGCTTAACGCAATGGCGAAGGTGGGAATCAGTTCCAGTTCATCTGATACTTCGATTTGCGCGGAGAAAATATTTGCGGTTGCACCGGCGTGACAAAGGCCTTGTTCACCGATGAGACGGTTCACGCCACATTCGTGCGCGCACAATTTACAATCAGCCAAAGATGCGCGAGCAATTTTTGCGCGCAAGGAGGCAGCGAAGGCGCGACCTCTTTCTGCTTTGCAGGAGACGACGTGAGGAGACTCATTTGTTTTCAAATAAGAAAAAGTCAGAGCCTCGTCACCTCGGCTGCTACGAGTTGGGAAATCGCAAATCATAATTCCAATCGTCCCATGCGAACAGAGCAGACGGTTTGACTTTGTTGAAGACGGACGGAACGCAAGCGAAGGAAAAGATAAAGCCAGCCCGCCACGCCACCGCACAACATAATCAGGGTGTTGACGATTCCCGCGCAGGGCAGCATCGCGAGGATGGAAATCGCGGCGAAAAGCAGGGCGCAAGTGCGCACGCTCATTTCCCAAATGCCCATGAAATAAACTCGCTCGTGCCCGAAAATTTTTGCCCACGCCACGAGGAGACCGAAGATAATCGAGACGCTGGCCACCATCAGCATGGGACTTGTGGGAGTGACCAAAACTTTTGCAACGCCGGCGCCCGCTGCGGAGACAAAACAAAAAATCCAGAATTCTTTGGGCGACCAGACGCGTTCCAAAAATGCGCCGAGCATCGCGAGGATGATGACGTTGAGAACAAGATTCAGAAGGTTGGGCGCGATGAAGGCGTAACTGATGATTCGCCAAACTTCACCGTGCCAGACGGAAGTGGAGCGAAGCCCAAGCCACTCAAACAAATTGTATTTTTCCGTCACGTTGCCGATGAACGAGGCAGCGTAAAGCAGCGAGAGAACAAGGATCAGAACGCGAGTCCCCATTTTCAGCGGCAACAAAAATTTGCGGTAAGTGTGTTTCATATTATTCGCGAGAGAAAAATCGCTGCCACCAAACTTTCGGCTTTGGCGAATTGGCGATGGATTGATTCAGCTTCACCGCCACTCCCGGCGGGACCACGATTTCCGCAGCGTCATGGCGCAACAATTCTTCCACGGACGAAAATTCTTTTGCCTCGGCTTTTTGTTGCTGCTGTTGTTGCTGCTCGGAAGCAGATGCCTGCTTTTGGGTGTGCCGCAATTTGGAAGAATCGTTATTCATACTTACTCCGTTTTTTTAAAATGAATTTGAAAAGTTTTTCGCGCGCGATGCAATTTGCCGCGAACGGCATCGCTGGTTTGGCCGGTGAGCGCGGCAATTTCTTCGTAGCTCAATTTTTCATCCGCCAGGAGAAGCAGCAGCAGACGATATTCTTCGGGCAAAGCATCCAGCGTGTTTTGAATTCGCTGGCCCAACTCCTTTGTTTCAAGCACACGCAACGGATTGGCTTCAGTCGCGCCACGATCGAGTAATTGCGCATCGTCGCTGGATTGGATGTGTCGGTTGTGCCAGCTCTTCGCAATGTTGTGGCAGTGGTTGATGGCAATTCGATAGAGCCACGTGCGAATGTTCGACTCGTTGCGAAAAGTGTTCATCTTGTGAAACGCTTTGAGAAAAACATCGTGTGTCGCATCTTCGGCAGCGGACGGATCGCGGAGCATTCGCAGCGTGAGATAGAAAATCGGTTTGGAATGTTCTTCGTAAATTGCGCCGAATTCAGGCGAAGCCCAGCGCAAAGGAGATGCAGTTGTCGTCTCGGTTTCCACGGTCTCAGCAATTAATTCCACGTCGATTGGACAAATCTCCAGGCGGAATGTCACGCGGTATTTCTCAGTTGGAGTTCAAACTTTAGCTTGTTTCGTGGCTGCAGCCTGCGCAACGGACAAGCTAAAGCTTGAACTCCAACCTTAAAAGCGCACTCCCGGTTCGAGTTGGGAAAGTTCCGTTGTCCAACGTTTGCAAAACCAAAGTGGAACGATCCCAAAAATCCCGAATGAACAGTCGATCAGCCGCCAATAAACCGGAATCCCGCGCAAGCCGCCGAAAATAAATGCCCAAGGCACAATCAAAACGCAGGCGATCATTCCAAAATTGAAAAGCCAAATGTTCCGCACGGGGTTTCGCAATGCGCCGACAAAGGCAATCGCAATGGCGATATGGCCGAACGCCAGCCAATCGGTTCCATAAGCCAAAAATGGGAATTTGGTGTTGGTTTCGTGCAACGCTTCGCGAACTTTCAAAATCCATTTTACAAAGCCAGAACTTGCTTGGTCTGGAGAAACGTTGGCTGCACCAAAAAGTTTTGCGATGACGTCAAGTTCCCATTGCAAAGGAATGGCCGTTAGACCGCTGATCACCAGGGCAACCATGAAAAACGAAGTGAGCAAGCGAATACGCCAAAGCAAAATATCCTGTCGCTTTTTCATTTATCGGACCAGGTCGCCGAAGATTTGTTCAGGCAATCTGCCCAATGGTTGAGGAAAAATTTCTTCTCGGTCGGCAGAAGCGTTGGCGCGGTTCCGACGATTGGTCGAAGAGCCGCAGTCATTTGCAGCATCACCAAAAGAAAAATGACGGTCCAGACTTTGAAGCCGCTATTTGTTTTCGCGTTCATGTGTGCGAAACCGGTTTGTAAAAAGCGCAGGCCGAACCCAGTGGCAATGAACCAAAAAACCAAATGCAGCGTTCCCATCGCCGCGAGGGATTCGGTGGATTGCGAAAAAATCCAGGCGACGGGTGCGAAGCCGATGAGCAAAATGGTCATGAGCGCGAGGAGTCCAGCCACTAATCCGCACACTTCTCCGAGGCGAGCTTCGGAGCCGCTGAGGCAGGAAAAAATATAAAGACTGGGCAAACAAATGAGCGCGGAAATCAGGAGGCCGACGGCGATTTTTGCGGGCGCGGCCCAAAGCTGTTCGTGGCCGGAAAATGTCCCCACCACCACGCCGTAAATAGCACTGCAAACTAAAGCGATGATTAACATTCCAGCAATCAAACTTCCCTGCTTCGGTTGGCGTAATTGAAACAAAACGCGGCGTGGTTGCCGCAGAATGGCTTCGATGGCAGAAGCGACGCCGGTGATGGGAATTTGTTCTTCAGGGTTTTTCCCCAACGGCGGATGGGCAGGGTCTATTGGTGATGCGGGATTCGGAATAATCGGCGGGATGTCGTTCATAGGATTTATTATTTAATTTAATTTTGGCGTTTCAGGAAAATAGATTTCGCAAGGCGTGGAAAACGGTTTCGTAAAAGCTGCCTTGAAAAGCGTTGGGGCGCAGAAATTGAATCGGCAAATGGGGCGCGCCAATGAAGGGCCGCAGAATCCAGGAAAGCTGGCTACCGAGAAATAAATTCCCTGCGAGCCAGGCGAAAAGAATTTTGCGCGCAATCGGTTGGCTGCCGCTGAGCCGTTGCAACAGTTGAACCAAACGCAAGTTGGCGACGACCCCGGCAAACGCTATGACGACAACTTGCGTGAGCAAAATAAAACTGTGGGTGGAATTGGAAAGTTCCTGTTGAGAAATGGGCGGACTATTCCAGACGAGAAACAGCATTAATGGACTGAATGAGCCTAGGATGACCGCCGCTATCGTGAAACTCATGAGCACGGCCACCAGTGATTGGCGGAACCCGATATTTAGTCCGAGCAAGAGCGCGAGCATTCCATTGAGGAGCGCGTTGCCAAGTGCGGTGAGCAAAATGATCAATGGAAATTTTATCGCCGTGTAAACCGCTTGGAGTGGATCGCGCCATAATCCCATTGCCGCGCCGTAAAGACCGGTCCCAAGAATTATGACCGCGACGTACAGCAACATTTGAGAAGTGTTCCATCGCTGAATCCATTTGCTGATCGAATCAGGATCGCCGCGCAACAGCACGGGGATTTGACCGACGCTAAGGCTGAGTTTCATTGGAATTCAGTTAACGACTTCCATCGTTCAAGGTGACTCGATTGTTTTGACACAAGAAAAGATTTTTTGTGTTAGCGCAAAATTGGAATTAATCGGCCATGTTGTCGATAGCCCTCTTTTCGCTTTTGAAATGCGTTAATAAATGCAAGCAGGCATACGCCGCGAAAAAGAAACCGGCATAGAGCAGCGAATAAATTCCGACTGTTCGCCGGTGCGGACGGAACATGAGCCTGAAAATATCCGTGAGCAAATCGATGGGATTGACGAATAAATCCCAACTGTTCCAGCGTTGGACGCGGCCGAGATAAATTCCGAATCCAGTCAGGCCGATGACAAGCAGCACAAACAACCAACTCGCCCAACGCCCAAAAAAGGAGGCGACTAAATGCTGCATTTTGTAGAGCGACACAAAACCCAACACCAGGCCGAGCGAGATGAAAGATTGGAAAAGAACGAGATCAAACCAAAACGGCACGGGTGGACGTTCCCGCAGATGCACCAGATCGGTGAGGATGTAGCCGCAGTTTGGGAAAAAGAGCAGCCATAGAAATCCGCATATCAACAGGGCGAGACGCGAGGATTTCAGCCGCCACGCCAAGATCGAAAATCCAACTGGCACCCAGGCGAGAATCAAATTCCACACGAGGTTGAAATAGACAAAGCGTCCTGAGGCGATGAACCGGACACTGACCAAGCCAACGCCAAGAACGGAAGCCACGACGAGTAAAAGAAGCAGCCAGAGAAGTTGCCGCGAAGAAATGGAAAGTGGGTGATTCATATTTTTTTAATGAAGAATTTCTGCCGAATGGCAAGGAGTGATGCAGCCAAAATCAAAATTGGAACAACCAGGACGAATGCGAAATACAAAGCGAGATAGCCGAGTCCAAGAAATGCGCACATCTTCCAACCGAGTTCAACCGACGCCATCGTTCCGTTGAGGAAGCTGGTGTATTCTCTTAGGCCCGCCAGATGCGCGATTAAAAATGCAACGCTGATGACCAGCGCTCGACGCAGAAAATCTTTGGGCGAGAAAAATTCCGCACGCCAGAGTATTATTATGTTTTGAGGAAAGCGGCTCATAACTTTGTTTCTCCTTTCACTTTTTGCCAGAGCGGTCTGAGGACAGATGCGTAGAGCAGGGCGGCATCGCCAACCTGGTTGCTCGCGCAATATTTTAGACGGTTATTGTTGGAGGAAGGAAAAGCGGCGAAGTCCAGCGTTCCAGCGAGCGATGACAGAAATTGTTCATCAGCGAATGCGCTCGCGCCGATCAAGGCCATGCCGCTGGAGCCCGCGCTGATTTCCAGGACAGGAATGATTAGGCCTGAATCAATATCAGCCGGCCCGTTCCATGAAATCGGCCATTCGCGTGCGTAACTAAAACCAAGTGTGGTGCGGCCCAATTCTTTTCGCGCTCGCTGATATTGATCGCGCGCAAAATCTTCATCAATCAACTGCAAACAATGTGCGACCATCCAGATTGAAGATCCTTCGGGGCCGTCCATTTGCGTTCCGTCGCGTGTATAACTCGAAATCAGCAGACCTGTTTCCGGGTGCACGAGTTTTTGTTTGGCGATGCGAATCCATTCGCGAAAAAATGTGGAATGATCGTTGCCGTCCAAATGGTCGGCAATTTTGATAGCGGCAAGAGCTACGGCATGGTCGAACATCCAACATTCATCGGGATAACTTTCAGCAGCGAGAACCGGACTGCTTTGCATGCGCTCAACTAACAAATTAATTCTATCCGTAAGGAGTCGTTTATATTCGGCTTTTTCTTCGACCTCACGTCGCATTGCGAGCATCAACGCGATTTCGCCATCGAGAAAATGGCTACGGGCGGGTTGCGCTTTAAACGGCCGGGATTTTGCGTAAGGCATCAGGAAAAAATAAATTCCTTCCTGCTGCTCAATGCGCAGAGTTTCATCAATGATTCGATCCATCGTCTGGAGATAAGTCGCTTTGGATTCAGGCTCGCGCAAAGCCATGTTGGCCAGAGACCACACTAAAAAACTGCGCCCCATGAAATCCCACTCGGCATTACTGGCGCGCATTTTTCCAAGTTCCTGTTCAAGCAACTTGGGCTCGGTCCAGAGTTCAAGATGGCGCGCAGCCAGACGTTTCGATTTAAGAGAAAGTCCGGTATCGGCGTGGAACTGATTAGGTTTGTAGCGAAAAACAAATTGCAAGCATGGCAGCCAAATAACGGTTGCGATGATCAGCGCAATTGAGCCGACGAAGATTCTTTTGAAGAGTGATTTCATAGGCTAAATGCCTTTTCTACTGTGAGTACTTTTCTGTTCTGCCCGTCGCCGAGTAAAATTCTTTTGCCAAAAATTAACCGCAGTTCGGAAGCGAGTGGCGCGGCCATCAGCACGAGCGCTACTCCAAACAGTGCCCACTTAAAATCTGTTGGTAAAAGTGTTCGCAATGCCGTTTCGCCTTTTGCGGCAAAGTGCAGCGCATCAGCCATGAAAACGTAAAGCGCGATAATCATCCCAACCAAATTGAACGTCCATGGAATCGCGGAAGAAATTAGAGGTTGGCGCGGCTGCTCAATTTGGCTGGCAAGAGTTCCCCACAGAATCATTAATATTGCGATGGAGACTGGAGCCAAAATCGGACCCCACCACGGCAAAGGCAGGAGAAAAAGAATGTCCCAATCAAGAAGTGAATTTGGCCAAGGGCAAAGGATTTTGAGGAAAACGTAATAAAAAATGTCCCAGACACCGAACGCAATCGCTGCATAACCCACACGACTGCGCCAACTTTTTCCTGCAAGCATCCCGACTGTAAATAGCATGACCAATGTTGCGAATTCGCGAATGAGTTCTGCTTTGGCGAGGCCGCCGAAAACCGGCAGCGGGTTTGCTTGATACGGTTCAATCCGATCAATCATTGTCCGTAAATAAAAAACGACAGCGGATTCCACCCACGCCATGGCAATGGCAAAAACGACTACAACAAACCAACGCTTTCGTTCGTTCATAAATTTATTTCACCCGTGTTAAGTTAAACGGTATGAGCAGGCATCCATTCGGCGGCGATGGGAACTGGTGACATTGCTCGTCGCACGGAATAAATAAATCGCTGAAGCTGTCGCCCTACTTCCCAAAAATATTCTGTTTGTGATCCGCCAATCGCTTTGAGGCCGGGACAATGATTTACCCAAAGCATCGTTGCCGCTGCATATCCTAGGAGCCGAAATTGTGTTCGCCATATCGCACCGGAGATCCCTTTGGCAGAACAACCTGCCGCAACTAAGCGGTCGCGGTGAAAGGCAACGTGACCCGCTTCGTCGCGCAAAATGAGTTCACACATGGCGGCGAGTGGGGCGTCCGGCGAGTGATTTCGCATCACGCGGTAATAGGCGGTGCTGACAAGTTCAGTGAGCAGCAAAACCTGTAATTCAAATCGAACGCCGAGGGCGCGTCGGCAAAGGCAGAATGCGGTGAAGCTCCAATGTGAGGTGATGTAGCGGCCATTAAATCTTTTCACCGCGCATCCGAGTAATCGCGCATGTTCCGATTCTTCAGCAAACCACAAATCGACGATGGTTCGCATTTCTTCGGTCTGATTCCGGAATCGGTGCGCATCGTAGGCGATAAGCGAAGCCGGGCCACCGCCATCGCCCAGACGGAACTGCTCCACAGATTTCAGCAGTGGAGGTAAAACTTTCGGCGGAATAGTTACCGGCAACGACCAATTCGGTTCAGGCCGATTCTGTTTGTTGCGAGTGAAGTGGGCGATCCATTTGGCGTAGTTCATAATGTTTGAATGGCTGGGTTAAAAATGGAAACAGGACGAAATGACTTTTCTCGCTGAGTTGCAGCGAATTCCTGAATGCGTTTCTCAATCTCATAGATCATTCGATCGGGAGTGGAAGTTCCGGCGGTTATTCCAACTTTCTCGGTATTCGTGAACCAATCCATTTGCAAGTCGTCCGCCGTTTGCACATGGAAAACCCGCGAACAAAATCGCTCGCATGTCGTCACCAATTCCCGCGTGTTGTTGCTCTGCGCCCCGCCGATGACGATCACGACATCGGATTGTTTGGCGAGATTCACGGCGGCGGTCTGGCGATTTTTTGTCGGCTGACAAACTGTGTCGGTGAAGCGGATTTCCGATTGCGGAAATCGTTGTCGAATAAGTTCAACAAGATAACGAACTTTCTCAATCGGCTGCGTCGTTTGTGAAACAATGCCGAACCTCGAATGTTCTTTGAGTTTTGCGATGTCTGCTTCCGCCAAAACCACGTCGTAGTCCGTTAAATCACCCGTTATACCACGCACTTCAACATGGTCAGCCTTGCCAATGATGATCGGGTGAAACCCTGCGCTGACTAATTTCGCGAGTGAACGATGCGCGAAATGCACGAGCGGACAAGTTGCTTCGAGAACAGTGTGCTTCTGCTCCTTCAATTTGTTCAGTGAACTTTGCGAAGTCCCATGCGCCGTGATCATGACGGTCTCGGTGCGAATGGCGCTGGGCTGATCGGCAATTTGAATTCCCTTTTCACGCAAACCAGCGAGAACAGTTTCGTTGTGAACCAGGTCGCCGAGAATCGTCAGCGGTTGTTCGTCTGCTTGTTCCATCGCGAGAGCAATGGCGTCGCGCACCCCAAAGCACATGCCCAGATGTTCAGCTCGTAAAATTTTCATCGTCGTTTTTTAAATTAACTTTGTATTGCAAAGTAACAGAGCGCAGTCCTTGAAATTTGTTCAAACATTTTGAAATTTATTTTACCGGCTTGGTCTGGCGAACGATCTGGTCGAGGAGATCGATGTAAGTCGCGAATGCTTTTCGACCCGCTGCG
>JBDSLX010000255.1:0-1573 GCA_039916145.1 Verrucomicrobiota bacterium
GGGTTTGTTGGTTTCCGCCGCGAAAAGCGGCAGCGATGACAGCAGCAGCGCCGTCAGCAAAGAAGTTTTCAATATTGGTTTTCTTCGGCAGGTCATATTTTTATTTTGTGTTGCTCCAGCGCGGATACTTTTTCTGAATCATCGCGACAATCTTCCGAAAGGTTTCCTCGCTCAAACCGGCGTAAGGTGGGAGCAAGCGCAAAGAAAATTCCGGGTTATGAATTTTGCAGAACACTTTGTCGTAAGCGCCGTCCATGTGCGCTTCGCTGCGACCCAGCGCCACGAGATCGAGAACCATTTCCGTGAGTTCGCGTTGGCTGCGGATCAAGTTGTCAAAATCGCGGCGCTGTCCCGCTTCAAAATATTTTTTCGCTTCAGCAAAATGAATGGATGCCATCGAAATCAGAAAACCGCATTCGCCGATTTGGCTCCCGCAACCAAAACCGGTCTCCGTAAAAAAATGTTGAAGCTGCGGAGCCTTTGTCATCAGACCTTGAATGCGCTCCATGGAATCGGTGCTGTTCTTGGCGGCAACCAGATTGGGATGTTCATTTGCCAACACTGCATATTCATCAGGCGTGATAAGACGTTTGGTCCGCAGCAGGTTGTAATGCAAAAACGCGCAATCAGGAAATCGTACGCAAATCTCTTTGAAAAATTGTTTCAATTCTCCATCGCTGAGCGCGCCCCAACTCGGTAGCGAAATTTGAAAATGCCGAACGCCCATTTCTCGCGCTCGCTCGACTCGCTCAATCATCGTCGGCAACGAAACACTGATGACGCCGACCATCCCGCGAACATCGGGCTGGTTCGTCTCTTCGCGAAAGATGCGGACAATCTGATCAAATTGTTTGTCGGTGACCGCGTAGCCTTCTCCAGCTGTGCCAAAGAGATAAATGTCCCGCGTGAGATTCGCCAGAAGGTTTCGGATTTCACGGCGAAAGATTTCTTCCGCGAGGGAACCATCTTCATTCCACGGAACGCAACACGCGGCAAGAATACAGGAAAGATAACGTTTGTTACTCACAGGATTTGGCATCAAGTGGTTTGAAGCGACGGTACGATCACGCTCTTGGCGGATTGCCACGCGGCGGAAGTCGCGAGCGCTTCGTTGGCTTTTTCCAACGGGAACCGATGCGAAACCATTTCCGCAAAAGGAAATTGCTCTTGCGTCGTGCGTAAAAAATCGATGGCCATTTTCAAATGGCGCGGCTCGCTTCCCCACGAACCGATGACCTGAAGTTGTTTGCGCGTGACAATGTGTGGATTCCAAGTGGTCGGGCCTGCGTCACAATAGTGGCCGAGAATTAAATATTTTCCGCCATCGCGACACATTTCCATGCCTTCCACAACAACGGCGGGAGCGCCGACACATTCGAGGACGACATCCGCTCCGTAGCCGCGAGTCAGTTCACGAATTGCCGCGATGCGTTCGGTTGGCGTGTGCAATTGTTCGATGTCGATGACGTGATCCGCACCAAAACGTTTCGCCATTTCGAGACGATGTTTCGGCGCGCCAAGAACGATGACTTGCGATGCGCCTGCATTTTTTGCGACGGCCAGCGCTGCGATG
>JBDSLX010000256.1:0-2827 GCA_039916145.1 Verrucomicrobiota bacterium
GACGAATATCGCGAGGGCTTGATGAAAGTGATTGAGGAAAAAATCGCGAGCGGCGGCAAAAAACTTTCCGCGAAGAAAACCAAGCCTGGTAAACCCACGAACGTCGTCGATCTGGTTTCGATCCTTCAACAAAGCCTGGCGCAAACGAAAACGGGAAAAACAAAAAAAACGGCGAAAAGTTCAGAGAAGAAACAGCGGAAAGCAGCCTGAGCTATTGGGCGGCTCGTTGAGGAACAGCGCGGAAATTGACGACTTGAATATTCGGCTGGCGCAAGTGCGCGAGCGTTTCCATTTCGCTCTGCAAACGGCCGAGATCCCTGACCTTTTTCTCCAGCAGCCGCAGGGTCTTTTTTGCTTTCGGATAATCGAACGATTCGGAAGAAAAGATCAAGGCTTCCACCAGATGTTTGGTTTCGGCCACACTCCTCAACGCGGTCGTCAACGGATCGGATTTCATCGCGCGCATGATGTTCGCATCGCATCCGAGAGTCAATCTTTCCGCAGCGAATTTTCAAAAAACTTTGTCGCTTTCATTTGGTTCATTTTGCAACCTTGCGGCATGAAAATCTGGATGACCCTCGCCTTGATCGGAACGCTTTTCTCGGCTCAGGCAAAACAAACGAAGCACGCGAAAGATTACGATTTAATTTTGCGTAACGGAAAAATTGCGGACGGCACTGGCAATCCCGCCTATTCCGGCGATGTGGCCGTGAAGGAGGGACGAATTGTTGCAATAGGAAAAATAGGTGGCGGTGCCAGAAAAGAAATTGACGTCAGTGGAATGGTCGTTGCGCCAGGCTTTATTGACGTTCATACCCACGCGGAAGAAATTGATGACTTGCCGCTCGGGGAAAATTTCGTCCACATGGGAGTGACTACGCTGGTTCTGGGAAATTGCGGCGGTTCAAAATTGGGGATCGGCGAATATTTCCAACAGCTCGAAAAAACCAAAATCTCTCCGAATGTAGCGACGCTGATCGGTTTGGGAACCGTTCGCGGCGAAGCAATGGGTGGTTCGTTCATGCGCCCGCCCACGGAGAAAGAACTGGATAAAATGAAAGCGCTGGTGAAAAGCGCGATGGAGGATGGAGCGGTCGGCGTTTCCACCGGATTGATTTATGTGCCGGGGAATTTTGCCAAGACCGAAGAAATTATTGAGTTGGCGAAAGTTGCTTCTGCGTACAATGGAATTTACGCGACGCATCAACGTAGCGAGAGCGACGGAATTTTCAAATCGCTGGATGAAGTGTTTCGCATCGCTCGCGAAGCAGACATTCGCGCGGAGATTTCGCACATCAAACTCTCCGGCAAATCGAGTTGGGGTCAGACCGATAAAGTAATTGAGGCCATCGAAAAAGCGCGCGCGGAAGGTTTGGAAATCACGCAAGATCAATACGCCTACACCGCCTCCAGCACGGGCATCAGCCAAATTATTCCGGATGAAGCCAAAGACGGCGGAAAGGAAAAAATGATCGCTCGTTTCGATGATCCAATCGAAAAAGCAAAAATTGTTTCAGAAATAAAAGGCACCTTGCACAAACGCGGCAGTGAAGATTTCGCCTACGCGGTGATTGCCTCTTACGGCCATGACAAATCTTTGAACGGTTTAAATGTGGTTGAAGCGGCAAAGAAAATTCGCGGCCGCGATTCGCTCGACGAGCAAATCGATATGATCCTGGAAATTGAACGGAACGGCGGTGCTTCGGCGGTTTTCCATGGCATGAGCGAAACCGATTTGCAGGAGTTTATGAAACATCCGAACACGATGATTGCTTGCGACAGCGGGATGAGAAAATTGAACTCAGGCGTCCCGCATCCTCGCGGTTACGGCAACAACGCGCGTGTGTTGGGCCAATATGTGCGCGAGAAAAAAGTTCTGCGGCTCGAAGATGCCGTTCGGAAAATGACTTCGTTGCCGGCGAATACATTTCAAATCAAAGATCGCGGCCAATTGCGCGAAGGAAATTGGGCGGACATCGTGGTGTTCAATCCGAAAACCGTCACCGACAACGCGACCTACAAAGACCCGCATCATTATTCCACTGGATTCAAATACGTTTTCGTCAATGGAACGGCGGTGATTGAAAATGATGTTCACACTGGCGCAAGACCCGGAATGGCTTTGCGGCATGTAGCCGTTGATCTGGAGCAGACGCGAGAAGCAGCAAGGTTTTGAACTCGTCTGGTTGTGTCTCATATGTTTCCGGATTTGGGGAACCGATGCGCTCCATGAAGTTCGGGATTGCCCTCGTTTCGCAACGCGTGCTGGGTAATAGATTCAATAACCCAGCCGTGACCCGCAGCGGGCGCGCGATGAAGAACGACTTCGTAATAACCGAACGTATGAAAAAAGCGCACGTCAGCCTTGTCCTGTGGCCAGCGGTGAATCACAAAGTCGAAGCGACACTGAGCCTGCTCGCCATTAAACGTCACAAGATGATTGAAGCTCAGATGCTGAGTAACGAGTTCCGCTAAACTAGACTGCCGAAGCGCAACGAATTCATCCGCCGTCATACGCGTTGGTGGCGTTCCACGGAAGCTGGAGTAATCGGTTGCGAGGTTCGCAGCCAGGCAACGCCGCAAAGCCGTCCAATCACGCACGTCGAAAGCACGGCAGAACTCATGAATGGTGCTGACGACATTTTGGTGATCAGATTGGTTTGGCATCATCAAGAAAACGCGAGCAACTCTTAAAATGGAATCTGAAGCAGGGTGAGAGACAACGCAAGACCGACCTGCGATCCACTTTTCTTCACGGACTGCTCAGCCGATAAAACCTGTTTCCAGTCGGTGGATTCACGATGACCGTCTTGGTTGTTCCGTTGTC
>JBDSLX010000257.1:0-4017 GCA_039916145.1 Verrucomicrobiota bacterium
TTGAATTCCTATTTCACGCCGGTCATTGGCAACGAAGTCACGACAAGTTTCGGACACATCAATGGGTTTCCCATGCGAGAGGCGCAGATTCCAAACTATCATGAAACAAATTGGGTGAAGCTTGCGGACGATATTCGTTTTCACGGCGCGAAAGTGGTCATCCTCAATCATCCGCGCTGGAAGAAATACGATGTCTTCGATGATTTGCATTTTAACACGTTGACCGGCGAGCGAGATACTTACACGCGATTGCCTTTCGATGGAATGGAACTGGCGAATTCCGGCGCGCTGAAAAGTGATCCGCTCCAGATGTTTCGCGACTGGTTTGCGTTCTTAAATTATGGAGAAAAAATTCAAGCTGTCGGCAGTTCGGATTCCCACGGCGTCCGGGAAATTGTCGGGCAAGGACGCATGTATCTTCGCAGTTCGACGGATGATCCTGCAAAAAGCAGCATCGATGAATCTTGCGAAAATTTTCTGGCGGGTCGCAGCAGCATCAGCCTGGGGATGTTCGCAGATGTGCTCGTGGAGAATCGTTTTGCGCCCGGCGCGATTGTTCCAGTTACGAACACACAAGTGCAGTTGAAGTTTCGCGTCGCCGCGCCGGGTTGGGTGACGCCGCGTCGCGCGTTGGTTTTTCTAAATGGGGTGTTGGTCGCAGAACGCGCCATCACTTCACCCGAAGGCAAACCTTTGAGCGAACAAATTGAATTCACCATTTCCGCGCCAAAACAGGATGCGCATCTGGTTTGCGTGGCATTGGGAGACGGCGTGAAAGAACCTTTCTGGCCGACTGAAGAAAATTATACGTTGGCTGCGATTAATCCTGTTTTTCTGGACGCCGATAATGACGGGGTTTATCGCAGTCCGCGCGAGACCGCGAAGATAATTCTCTCCCGCACCGAAAAAAATCTCGATGCGCAATGGAACGCTCTCGGCGAAGTGGACGACAGCATCGCGGCGCAAATGCTCAGCCTAATTTATAAAGATGCTAACGCGACGGCGAAAGGTGAATTGCGCGAACGGTTGCAAAAAAGCGCGAGCGCACGTCCGGTATTTGGGAAATTTTTATCGCTCGTCAGCGCGACCGAGAAATAGAAGAGACGTTCCGTTCGTAGGGCAGGCTTTCCAGCCTGCCGGTGCGAGGGACTTTCCAAGTCCCTCGGAAAATTGTCACAATAGTTATGCAGACCATTTCACGAGACTGGAAAGTCTCGTCACCGGCAGGCTGGAAAGCCTGCCCTACGATTTCTGCACCTATTTCAACGGCGCGACGCTCACTTCTTTGAAATGCACCATCGCGCCGTGTCCGTGGTTTTGCAGGCCGATGTAACCCGAATTTGCTCGCGGGCCGCGTTTCGGTTCGTACCATATCTTTCGCTCTGGCACAGTCTGACCTTCCTTGAAATCAGTCACGATCGTGCCGTTGACTTCCACGATGGTGCTTTTGCCGCGCAGGGTGATTAACATCGTCGTCCAATCGCCGACACGCGCGTCCACGATATTTTTCGCTTTGGTAAAACTGTAAAGACACCCGGTGCGATGCCACTCGTCGCCCGCGTCAGCGATCTGCACTTCAAAGCCATGATTGACGGCGTCCCAAGGATCGCGCGGCGGCTCTGCGATGCGAATGAACACGCCGGAATTATCATTCGTGTCGGTCAACTTGAACACGACGCGAATCTGGCAATCACCAAATTTTTCGCGTTCGTAATAAAGCAATCCCATGCCGCCGTAAGTCACGAGATCGCCGTTCTCCCATTTGAATTCGCCGGGGCCAACCATCTTCCAGCCATTCGTATGCGCGGCATCGAGCAAGGTTCGCCACTGGCTGCTCGCGACCGGTTTCGCGTGCTGGCAACCGGTGAAGGTCAATAAGCTCAGAAGCAAAACCGCGCTTGGGCCGAGAAAAATTTTGAATCGTTCCATAGATGTTTTTGCAAAAGATTACGAAACCGGTTCACGCTTGTCACGAGAGCTTTGTCGCTAAGGAAGCGCTGCGAAAAATTTCTTTGTCGGAAACTTACTGCCGGAGCATTGCGTCGGTCGCACGCTCCGCAAGCTTCTAATTTTTAGCCTGCATACTTGCGCACCAGTTCGCCGATGACTTTATCGAGGACCGCGTCAGTCTTTTCGCCGACGGCGTTAGTCGCAGCCGCCACTGAGAAATTAATTTCTGGCGCAATCCAAACCACAAACAGGTTCATGGTATTGGAACCACTGTGACTCAAGATGCGACCCTTGGCCCAGGTTCGCTTTCCAGTTCCCCAGCCCTTTGCGTAGCTCGCGCCAGCGGGTGGCCGATGCAATGTGGCAAACGAATCCGCATTCAATAAACCGGGAGGCCGTTTTCCGAGACTGGCGTGAAAGTCCGCGAACTTCATGTAATCCGCCATCGCACAATGCACCGTGCCAGCGGGACCCAGGCCAGCGGGATTGTCCGAGTAACGCGACTGAAATTTTCCATCTTTTAAAACATGTCCCCACGGTTGATCGAGATGGTTCGGTCGGGAAGGCGGGCCAAATCCCGCGCTCTTCATTCCGAGCGGACGAAAAAGACGTTGCTGAATTATAGTTTCCCACGGCTGTCCCGTCACGCGTTCCAGGACTGCGCCCAGCATGATGTAGCCCGCGTTGCTGTAATGATAGTCGCCTGCCTTGAACTCCGGCGCATTGTTCACCACGGAATCCAGGTAAGCCAATCGCTGCGTGACCAGCGGCTGTTTGGGCGAATTGAAACCCGCATTGGCGCGTGAACCTGAGCGATGGTGAAGCAGCGCCTCCAACGTGACCTTTTGATAGTGTTCATTCATTTTAGCGGCGCGCTCCGGAAAAATATCCGCGAGCGTTTTTTCCCAAGCCAGTTTGCCGCTCTCCACGAACATCGCGATCAAGGTCGCCGTCATCGCCTTAGTGCAGGAGCCGGTGTGAAATTTATCGGACGCCGTGACGGTAGCGGGACTTCCCATTTTGCGAACGCCGACCGCACCAAGTGCGAGCAACACGCCATCGCGCATCGCCGCAACGGCAATCGCCGGCAAGCCGCTTTCCTCGCGAATTTTGGCGAGCAAGTCTTTGAGATCCTCCGGCGTGGGACGCGCCGCATCTTCAGCCATCGAAGAAAACGCCAACGGAGTTGCCAAAGCCAAACCCAAAAATGTCCGTCGAGGAATGGTTCGCGGGAAATGATTCACGTTCCAAGTTTCATTTTCCATTCGACTTGTCGCAAGCCCAAAGGATTCCGTTCGCCAGCAGCCGGATGTATTCGGGCGACGAGGCCGTTTGCATGTCGTGTCCGAGCGTCGTGGCGAAGACGCGGCCCTTTCCGAAATTGTGGACCCAACAAACGGTGTGTTCGCGGCTGTCGTGCGGGCTTTTGACTTTCAAGAGGGGCTTGCTGCCGGGAAGAAATTCAATCGTCTGATACAACTCGTCGCCCGGAGTTTTCCAACCGTCGGGAAAATCTTTGGTCACGGGATGTTTCGGGTCCAGTTTTTCGACCGCGAAAGATTGAAACGGATCGTGAACTTTGGAACGCATTCCGCAAAAACTTTCCCAGTCGCCGATCTTTTCCGATTTGCGAAACGCGTGAACCGCGCAGTGAATCATCACGGCGGGTTTTCCGGCTCGCGTGGCATTCAACGCATTTTCCAGCAGAGCCGATTCGATTTCGTCATAACAAATGTCGTAAACCACCACGTCATAACCCTCGGCAAAATTTTTATTCTTCAACGCCTCAATGCCGAACTTCACCTCGAAATTGATGGGGATGAGTTGGCCGATACTATTGGTGAGGTGCGGCGCGAGCTTTTCGTAATCGTGATAGCCGCCACCGACGAACAGAAGCGCTTTAAGAGGTTTTGCCGCCTTTTTCTCTTCGGCAGAAATTGAAATGACGGAGGCAAACGCGAGCAACAAACAAAAGTGAAATTTAGTTTTCATAAATGGTTAATGGTTTTTAACGAATTCTGCGAATGAAATCCAAAGGCTCGTTCTCATATTAACGGGGAATTAAAA
>JBDSLX010000258.1:0-2507 GCA_039916145.1 Verrucomicrobiota bacterium
CCTCTCTCCCGCCTTCCCAATCTTGCGATCAGTGGCATTGGAAGTTTGTATCCCGTAACAGTGGCGCAACCGTCCCGGATTTTCACCGGGTTCCCTTGTTTAGCTGTGAACTGGATGGCGAACCATCCTTTGAGTTTCAAAGAGCGCGTGAACTTTTAATCGCCAGAATTTTTTTGCCAATCAAAATTTTTGAAAAATCTGTTTACTCTACGTCAAAGTTTAACTTCTTTGCCGCACCCAGGGCAAAAGGCGATTCGATCTAATTGGTCAACGTGCATTTTCATACCCGGGCAGAAATCACAAACCGGTTGTTCCAATCCCGCTGGGTTTTGTTCATAGTAGCGGCGTCCTCCATTCAGCGCCCAAAAGTGCCACAGTTCGTTAGTTGTCTCCGGCGTCATTTCGTGCACGTCACTTGAACAATCTTCCCCATACCAGATTTTGGCGGTCGGTAAACGATGCCTCAAAAACTCAATGGTTGCAGCGATTTCGGGCCAATAACCTCGTTGGTATCCTGGTCCGTAATAAGGAGTCGAGAGATCCACCTCTAAGATCGATTCTGTTTTTGGAAGATTGTCTGGAAGAAGGTGGTACTCGGATTTGTGCTGCAAAACGATTCCATGCTTTCCTTTTTCTCTCCAGATACAAAGGCGATCATGCCCTATACATTCAGCCAGGTGCGAAGCTAGAACCCGCACGTCGTGTTCCGAGATCAGTTCGTCAGTTGTTGCAAAGAGTTCGATACCAGTTGGCATACGTTAAAAGTGTCGTGTAGATGAAAGCTCGTTCGCAGAGTTCTGGAAAGGAGTTTTCTGAAAACGTTACGGAGCTTTCATTTCGCAATCGCCAAACAACTTGCCGTTGCGCTCTTTTGCTTGCCGCCGTAAAGTTCCCGCATGACAGCCGTTGAAACCAACACCCACATTGTTCGGGACGAAAAAGGAATCGCGTGGTTAGCGAAAAAAAATATCAAAGTCATCGAAGTGGTGATGGACCATCTCGCCTACGGTTGGAGCGCGGACGCCATTCACGAACAACACCCGCATCTTTCACTCGCTGAAATTCATTCCGCGCTCGCTTTCTATTACGACCACACGGCGGAATTCGATGCGCAAATCGCGAAACAAAAAGAAGAGCTGAAAGCATTGCGCGCTGCCACTGGCGAATCCTCGCTCCAAAAACGCCTGCACACTGCCCGTTAAGCTTTTGTGAGTCTTCCGATTTACATGGATGTGCATGTACCGATGGCCATCACACGCGGATTGCGTCGACGCGGAGTTGATGTTCGCACTTCTCAACAAGACGGCACAACGGAAATGCCGGACGACCAATTACTTGACCGCGCGATGCAACTTGGCTGTGTGCTATTCACTCGCGATCAGGATTTGCTTGCGGAAGCAGCGAAGCGTTTGCGCGCCGGAACGTCGTTCGCGACTGTGATTTTTGCGCGGCAACTGGATGTTTCCATCGGCCAATGCGTGATGGATCTGGAAATCATTTCAAAGTCGGGACAATCAGAGGAAACCCTCGGCCAAGTGATTTATCTTCCGTTGTAGAAATCAATTTTCCCCTTTGCTCTTCGCGCTCAATTGCTAGTCTCGCGCGCATGGAAATTTTGCCGCCGGTTCTGGCCCCAGCTTCACCCGCTGCGATTGAGGTCGAAGGCCTGACCAAACTTTACGACAAATTTACGGCGGTGAGCGAATTATCCTTTGCGGTGCGGCCCGGCGAAGTCATGGGACTTGTCGGGCCGAATGGTGCGGGCAAAACGACGACGTTACGCTGCCTTTCTGGAATCATTCCCCCGACGCGTGGAGTAGTGAAAATCTGCGGAAACGATCTCGCGCAAAATCCGGTCGAAGCAAAGCAACAACTCGCCTTTTTCTCCGACGAACCGCGCTTGTTCGATTATCTCACTGTCCAACAACATCTCGAATTCACCGCGCGAATTTATCAAGTCGAGAACGCGCGAGAAATTGGAAAGCAACTTCTCGAAGAATTAGAAATCGCCGACAAAGCCGACAAATTGCCCGGCGAACTTTCCCGCGGCATGAAACAAAAACTCGCGATTGCCTGCGGATTTCTCCATTCGCCCAAAGTAATTTTTCTCGACGAACCACTGACTGGCCTCGACCCGATTGGCATTCGCCGCATGAAAAATTCTATATTGAAACGAGCGCGAGACGGCGCGGCGATTATTCTTAGTTCGCATCTGTTACATCTGCTCGAAGAAGTCTGCTCGCACGTTTTGATTTTAAAATCCGGCCAGAAAATTTTCGATGGCACGTTGAACGAAGTGCGCCAAAAATTTTCCGAGCAAACCACAGATGCGAGCCTCGAAGAAATTTTTCTGAGGGCGACGGAAGAAACCACACGAGCGAAATGAGAGAACTAGTCTTGCCTGGCAAAATCTTTGGAGTTGGAGGAATGGAGTTCGCCCTCACCTCTCCCTCAGGAGAGGGAACCACGAATGGACTTTTCTGATTTCATGGAATCATTCAATGAAT
>JBDSLX010000259.1:0-2627 GCA_039916145.1 Verrucomicrobiota bacterium
CGCCCCACGCGCCGTCGCCCAGATAAATAATTCCTTTCGGATTGATTTTATTGGCGAGAATCGGGTGGGTTCGTTTGTAAGCGTGGTCGTGATGCTCGAAGGAAATTGGCACTCCATATTTTTCAAAAAGCGGACACCAGTATTTGCGAACTTCCTGCGTGAGATCACTGTTCTCACCCTCGTCATCGTGTCGCGCTGACGGATAAGCGGGGACATGATAGAACGTGAAAAGATGCGGGACTTTTTGTCGTTCAGACAAAGTTTTTTTCAGCCACTTTGTTTGTTCGCCGTCAATCGGGTGAGTGTGTCCAGAGTCGAGCAGCACGAGCGAAAGATAATTTCCAAAATCGAGAGAGTTGTAGCCTTGTTTGCCCGGCATGGAAAAGAGCGCGTAAAAACCGGGCGCGCTTTCCGGCGTTTTGCCCCAGAAGCCCTTGACCTCGTGATTGCCAATCGTGACCAGCAGCGGAATCAATCGGCCATCCGGCGCGACTCCGTGGTTTTTCCAGGAATCAAAAAAATCATACCAGCGTTGCACGCGTTCGATTTTGTTCGTGGCGATATTGGCGTAGGCTAGATCTCCGCCGATGACGATGAATGCAGGATCAAATTTCGCCGCAAGCGCATTCATGTTGTCCATCCAATCGCGTTGATGATAAACGTCGCCGCCTTCGATGAAACGAACGGGCGCGCTCAAAACTTTCGGCATCGTGCGAAATTTGTATTCCTTGGATTGTTCGCCAAAACGGAATTGGTAATCGGTTTTTGGCGTGAGGCCAGTGAGTTCGACCGTGTGAATCATTCGACCTGAATCGGTATCGGGCATTGGAACGCTGGAACCTTTGGCATCGCGCCATTTGTTTTTTTTAGCTTCGCAAAATTGCAACGAGGTTTCAGTTTGATTCGTCGTGTGCCAATGGACGGTCATCTTTGTCATCGGATCACGTTGCCACTGGAGATAAAGCGCCGGTGGATCGAAGAGATTTGTTTTTTGCGTTTCGCAAAAAAGTTGAGATGCGGAAAAGAGCAGCGCAATCGCGGCGCTGAAGGAAGTTCGATTAAAAATCACCGCGCAGATTATTTTTCGCGCAGCAGAAATGTCAAAGTGATTCGTTTATCGGCACCTGCGCGGGACCGCATTGTGGAATTTGAAATCGCTCCCGCAACGGGCGTTTACTTCGCTTCCATGCGCATGTTCATGTCCATTTTCATGGAGATGTCTTGAACCTTGTCGCCCATGTTTATTTTCATCGAAGTGTCCGAATGAGAATTGATGATGGCCAGAGATGGAAAAAAGTGCGCCAGATCAAAAGTGACATTGCCAGTTCCGTTGCCCGCCATTTTGACGAGGTCCATTTTCATTTGCGGCATGGCCGGATTGGAAATTTTTTGATTGGCGGCATTTTGTGAAATCGTGCTGGCTACGTTGGCTTGATCGTCTTTGAGAGACTTCAATTCATAGGTTGTGGCTTGGTCGATGGTCATACCTTGAGACTTGACCGGTCGCTTGACTTCCCACTTGGCTCCGACGCCAACGGCTTCGTCAGGAAACGGTGATGACATATTTCCAAAAGACTCTTTCATCTGCTCCATCGCCTGGCGCAGTTGAGGAGCGACGCCAGCGGGAATTTTTAAATCCAGAGATTTAGGAATACCGCGATCCGACATTGTGCCCGTCATGGAAAGTCCTTTCATTCCGTTGAGCGCAGTTTTCATCGATTCCACGACCTGCGGCATTGCACCGGGTTCATCAAGCACTTCGACGTTTCCGATGACGCTTTCGTAACTTATCTCACCGGCAGCGGAAATATTCTTCACTGTAACCTCCATTGCCATTTTTGTTGCAGGCATTTTCATGGATTGGCCAGTACCCATATCCATGGCCATTTTAATCGTCATGTCCAGATTCTGTTTGTCACCGGCTTTCGGGTGAATGCGCAATTCTTTTCGTGGTTCCGCCCCAGCGCTGATCAATTTCACAGGAGAGGCCGTTGCCGGTGAAGCGGCAACTTTCTTTGCGGCTGGTTTGGGCGCTGGTTTCTGTTCTGGTTTTGGCTTCGCCGTGGCTGCGATACTTTCGGTGGCTGTGGCGACCGGGGCTGAGCGCGGATTGATTTTAGCATCAAGGTAATCCAGCCGAAAAGAAACGACCGAGGCATTCCAAGAGGGGTTCTTCTTTTTAAAATCTTGTAATGCGATCTGCGCTTCCTTGTATTTTTGCTTCGCAGAATTGTCATTGCCCAAGGAACTAAAAGTATCGGCTTGGTTGATCCAATTATAAATCCTCAGGTATTGTTGATCTACTGTTTCTTCAGTCGCACGAACTGAAAGTGAGATGATCAGCGAGGCTAAAAAGACCAGTCCGAAAAACTTCAAATTAAAACGAGACTTTATTCTGGACCGAGGACAGGCGCTGGAAATCGGATTACAAATCATGATCATGGCATGGCAATCTAAGGAGACTTCAACATGCGTCAACATTCATCTGTTGCGCCGCTAAGTTTTAAGAACTTTCGTCGTCTTGAGAATCACAACCTCTCCCTTTATTTTCAAGACACCCCAGAAAATACTTTGTCGGATTTCGCCAACCGGTGCCGATATATTCATGAAGATGACAACGAGTGATT
>JBDSLX010000260.1:0-11668 GCA_039916145.1 Verrucomicrobiota bacterium
TCCCTCCACTCACGCCCGGTACGCTTTATCTGGTTGCAACGCCGATTGGTAATTTGGAGGACATCTCCTTACGCGCGTTGCGAGTTTTGAAAGAGTGCGACGTGGTCGCGGCGGAGGATACCCGGCACTCGGGACAACTGTTGAAACATTTCGAGATTTCAAAACCGTTGCTGAGTTATTTTCAATTCAACGAGGCGAAACGGAGCGAGGAAATAATCCAGCGATTGAAGCGTGGGGAAAAAGTTGCGCTGGTCACGGATGCGGGCAGTCCTGGAATCAGTGATCCGGGCGAACGCGTGGTAGCAGCGGCGCGGGCTGCGGGTTTGCGGGTCGAAGCAATCCCCGGTGCGTGTGCATTGATCACGGCTTTGACTGCGAGCGGCTTGCCGACGGACGAATTTCATTTCATCGGATTTCTCCCGCACAAATCTGGTCAGCGGCGCAAGCAACTGGAACGGCTGAAAACCTTTTCTGGAACTTTGATTCTTTACGAGTCGCCCTACCGAATTGAAAAAGTGTTGACCGAGTTGAACGAAAGTTTTCCTGAACGGACGGTAGTGCTCGCCCGTGAGTTGACGAAAAAATTTGAAGAGTTTTTGCGCGGCACCCCCGGAGAACTTTTAGATGTTCTTAAAACACGTTCGCTTAAAGGAGAATTTGTTGTGTTGATCAGGGGTGACAAAGAGAAAGCCGACTGATTTTTCAATGCTCAAAACGCGTTTTCGTTTGCCGAAGGCTTATGCCGAGAGACAAACCCCATCGATTTTTTGGACGGACCGTCCACTTGATTCGCTTTGTCCCCATTGAATCGCTTGGTGAACCAGCTCCGTAGCATTGGAAAGATTCAACTTTTCTTTAATGTGCGCCCGGTGGGATTCGATTGTTTTAACACTGAGGTGAAGCATTTCAGCAATAGCGCGTGTGCCGAAGCCTTTGCCAACCAAACTAAAAACTTCCAGCTCGCGATCACTCAAAGCGTCCATCGGAGAAAGAGCAGGGGAATTGCCCACCATGCGATTGAGCAGGCGCGCTCCCAGGCTCGGGCTGACGTAAACCTCATTATTCAAGACTTTATGTAACGCGAGTAAAACTATTTCCGGCGCTTCATCCTTCATCACATACCCGGAGGCGCCCGCGCGAAGCGCTCGTTGTGCATAAGCCAATTCATCGTGCATCGAAAGAACAAGAACTTTTAGCTTTGGAAAATTCACCTTAATGTCTTTTAAAACTTCCAAGCCATTGGCTCCGTCAAGAGAGATATCCAAGAGAACCACATCGGCTTGCGCCTTCTGTATGGATGAAATGGCATTTCTTGCATTCGACTCTGAGCCGCAAACGGTAAGATCGTTCTCCTGAGTAATAAGCGCCCCCAACGCTGCTCGTAAAATCGGATGGTCATCGAGAATGAAAATTCTTTTCTGAGTTGTTTTTGCGTTCATAAGTTTGGGTTGAACTGTCATGGTGGCATCCTCACAAAACGCGGCCAGACACACAACCTGAACGGAGAATAATGGTTTCACCGCATAATTTTTTACTGAAACGGACGAGAGGACAAGTTTACACTTCGAACACAGGCAGAGTTTATCGGTGCCAAGTACGCTAATAGGCGGATAAAAAATCAAAATGGTATTTCGGAAATTTATATGAACATAATAGGAGTATGAAAAGCGAAGCATTGGAATTACTGGAACAGAATAAGGGTCGTGTTTTTTCAATCAAAGAGGTGAGTAAGGAATTGGATCCCAGACGTTACGATAAGGATAAAACATGGGCGGCTAGAGAATTAAAGCAATTGTGGAGCAAGGGCTTCATTGAGGCGATTAACGGCTGTTATTGGATTCCAATTAAGGAAGATAAAAAATCCGAAAGTTAGAAAAAGGAGCGAGAAAAGCCTTCAGCAGGGTTTGTTCCTTAAGTGGCCTTTAGCTCACAGATTGTTTGACATTTACGGGTCATGACTTCTGACTCCGGTTGTCTTTCCTATGACTCTGACACTGATCGATTGGATTATTATCGTGGTTTACCTCGCCGGGTGCATGGCAGCGGGAATTTGGATGAAACGGTTTGTCCGAGGCGTTGAGGATTTCGCCATTGCCGGTCGCGAGATGGATGTAAATCTCGGGATCGCGTCTCTCGCCGCAACGGAACTTGGCTTGGTGACGATCATGTACACCGCAGAACTTGGTTTCCGCCAAGGTTTCGCCGGCGCAACGATCGGAGTCATCATGGCCCTGGCGATGTATTTTGTTGGCCGTACCGGATTCATCATCGCCCCATTGCGGCGAGCGGGCGTAATTACAATTCCCGAACTTTTCGAGAAACGCTTCGGAACAAAAGTTCGTTGGCTCGCGGGATTGTTCGTCGTGCTTGGAGGCTTGTTGAACATGGGAATTTTTCTGCGGCTCGGCGGTGACTTTTTAGTTCACGCGACCGGGATGCCCCCAAGCTGGCTCGAATGGGTGATGACGATTTTGTTGGGAATGGTTCTGCTTTACACGGTGCTCGGCGGAATGCTTTCGGTATTGATCACCGATTATTTGCAATTTCTTGTCTTGGGTTTTGGAATCGTAGTTACCTCGGTCTTGGTCGTGTGCGACATCGGTTGGGCAGATCTGGTCAATGGACTTTCCAACTGCTGGAGTGCGAGTCAGGCCGGGACTTCACCTGCCGGTTTGAAAATGGATGGTCATCCGTTTAATCCGATGCACGCAAGTTGGGGTTACATTCTCTGGCAAATAGTTTTTCAAATTGCGGCGGTCACAACATGGCAAACGCAAGTTTCGCGGGTGCTCGCGGCAAAAGATGAACACGTCGCCAAAAAAGTTTATACGCGAACCGCGTTTTATTATGTCGGACGATTTGGTTTGCCGGGACTTTGGGGAGCGGCAGCGTTGATTTATTTCACGAAGAAAGGCGGCTTGCCGGCAGGCCTTGATAGTTTGACCGCGATGCCAGCCTATCTTTCCACGATTCTCCCGATCGGTTTGATTGGAATTGTCATTGCCGGAATGTTGGCCGCCGAAATGTCCACTGACAGCGGCTATCTCCTGACGTGGGCGACGGTGATTTACAATGACCTTATTATGCCCTGCGTAAAAAATCCGCTTTCAGCAAAAACGAAACTGTTGATCACGCGTTCACTGGTTTTGGTTATCGGATTGTTTCTGCTGTTTTACGGACTGTGGTATAAAGTGCCTGGCAAGGCGTGGGATTATCTGGCGGTGACGGGAAATATTTATCTCGGCAGCGTGTTCACATTACTCGTCGCCGGACTTTACTGGAAGCGCGCGACTTCGACCGGTGCATTCGCCGCGCTGGTTCTTGGCGCAGTCGGGCCGATCACGTTTCTCATCGTCAATGCCAATGTAATCGACAAAACGAAACAGATTGCCCCGGAAGTGGCGGGCGCTTCTTCGTTCGGTTTGGCTTTTGCCGGAATGATTATCGGCTCGTTGCTGACTTCGGCGAAGCCTCAACTGTTGGAGGGAAAATCGTTATGAAAATTTTTATTCTGTTTTGGGCAATCATGATTTTTGCGTCAATTGCCTGGTATGGCTTTTTAATTTTTTACATTGGAATCAAAGGTGGATGGGAAATTCGGCGAATGACGAAATCGCTCGGCGAACGAGAACCAGAAGCAAACGGAACGGAATAATCGAAGCAAATAGACCAGATGACGTGACAGATATTGCCAAACCACCCATTGCGAATCGAGCTTCGCAGCTGCTGAACTGGTTTTTTCGCGCTTGGATTCTCGCGTTGGTTTTCTACAACTTCTCGGAAAACACGGTTGACCCTGATTTGTGGGGCCACGCTTTGTTTGGGCAAGAGATGATCGCGAGTTCTCATCTCGACAAAGTGGAACCATATTCCTGGACGACAAATCGCGGCCCATGGATCAACCACGAAGTTCTGGCGGAAATCGCCCTGGGCGGAGCGCATATGTTAATGGGCGGCACAGGCATTTGGCTTCTGACCCTGCTCGTCGGTCTCGCCACGTTTGTAATCGCACTGCGCATTGGCCTGCAAAATCTCGCAGGCGGCAGTCGTGCTCTGGTCTGGGCAATTGGCGCTTTGGCCGTAGTGGAAATTGCTTTTGGTTTCGCGGCGCGTCCGCAAATTTTTACCGCCTTGGGACTCGCCATTCTGATCTGGCTGCTGCGCCAAATTCATAACGGGAAAAAAACAGGGGCGTTCGCGTTGCCGGTTTTGTTCCTGTTCTGGATCAACACGCATGGCGGCGTGCTCGCCGGAATTGTTTTGCTCTTCGGCGCTGCGGGCGCGAGCACACTACAATTCTTGTGGCGCAAAAAGAACGTTGCTCGAAATCCTTCCAACTCTTGGCCTTCGACTCTCGACGCTCGACTTTTGGTTGTCCTCTGGATTGCGTTCGGGTTTTCATTCGCCGCTCTTTTTTTAAATCCATGGAATGGTGAACTGGTTCGTTGGTTGATCAAAAGTGTTTCCTGGTCCCGTCCTGAGATTGAAGAATGGAATCCGCCCCAACTCGGTTGGGATCACGGCCCGATGTTTATCCTCGTCGCGCTCGCCGCCATCGCATTTTTATTGTCACGCCGCCGCAAACACCTTTGGGAAATCGGTTTTTGTGCCGTTCTCGCAGTGATTGCGTTGCGCTCCGTCCGCCACACGCCGCTGTTTTCCATCGCAGCGCTGGCCATTATTCCGCCGCATTTGGCTGACGTGCTGATCCGTTTTCGCGAACATTTCGCACGCTTAAAAGAATTGTTCAGTCGCACAGCCGTTCAATATGTCGTGGCGTGTATTCTCGCGCTTGCCACCGTGGCGACGCTTTACGCATCAATGACAATGCGCAAAGAACATCCCTTCACGATGGAAGCGCCGCGCAACCAATATCCGGTGGAGGCGGTGCATTTTATTCGCGAGTATGATTTGAAAGGCAACATGCTGGCGTTCTTCGATTGGGGTGAAATGGTGCTCTGGCAATTGCCGAATTGTTCGCCATCCATTGATGGCCGCCTCGATACCTGTTACTCGCGCAAAGTTATTTCCGCGCACTGGAATTTTTACAACGGCGAACCGGTCGATCCAGGTGCGTTGGAAATTGCTCGCGCCGACCTCGCTCTCTTGCCGGCAAAACTGGTTGGCACAATCAATTTATCAAAAGCGCCCGGATGGAAAACTGTTTACGCAGATCCGCTGGCGGTGATTCTGGTGCGTGACGTGGAGCGATTTCCTAAACTGGCGGGCATCTTTTTTCCAGTGATTGGTTCCGAAGAAGCTCTGCGAGGTCGGGAAGCTTTTCCTCGGGCCAATCCCCGTTTGCAGCAGAAGCGTCACGTTCCGTAGTTGAATCCAAGTCAAGTTGCAAAGGCTCCAAATGCTGTCATTTTGGTGCAACATTTTGCATGACCAATAAACTCGCCAGAAGAATTTTTTACTCACTTTTTCTGGGAGGAATTTCGGTGGCGCGCTCCTCGGATCTCGACACGATTGGCGTGACCCTCTTGCGCGAGATCGACGTGACACTTGTGGGCAGCGGGGTGAAAGTGGCGCAACCCGAAGCGGCCGAAAATGTTCCCGACACAGCGTGGCAGGTCAACCCTGCCGTATCAGGACAGCCGACGAATCTGTTCACCTACATTTCTAGTGATGGAATCGCATCGAATTATCCAAATGCGCTTGGGATTGAATCCGGTCACGCCAACGGTGTCGCCGCGAATTTTTTTGGAATTTCAACGGGGGTGGCACCCGGGATCAACCATGTCGATAATTACGAAGCGAATTATTTTTTCCTGTCGAAGATACTTACGAACGTAACCATCGCGGCTAAGATCGTAAATCAGAGTTTTATTTTTACCGACGATCTTTCTACTCAGATAGCGGTGAATGTTGAGTATGATCGTTACGCAGCGCAGAAAAATGTGTTGTTCATTTCAGGCGTCGGTAATAGTGGCCCTCCCAGCGCGCCTTCCACGGCCTACAACGGAATTGGAGTCGGCGCTTTTGGTGGAGATTCAAGTGTCGGCCCGACTCCTGACAATCAACGTTCCAAACCGGACATTACTGCGCCCGCTGGTGCCACGAGTTTTTCTGCGCCGCTGGTGGCCGGTGGGGCCGCAATTCTGGCGCAGGCAGCGCTCCGTGGCGATGGCGGAGTCGGCACGACTAACGCCGCTTTCGATTCGCGCACGCTGAAAACACTTCTCCTTAACGGCGCCGTCAAACCATCAAACTGGACGCATACCAGCTCGGCTCCACTTGACCCTCGCTACGGAGCTGGCGTCTTAAATGTGTTCAATTCCTACAAACAACTTGCAGCGGGAAAACATTTATTCATTGAGTCAACAACGACCTCCGAGGGAGGGTTGCATTTTCCGGGAAACAATTCCAACAACCTGGTTTCGCTTGTCGGGTGGGACTTTAATTCCATTGCCAATAATCCAAATCAGGATCGAGCGAATCATTATTATTTTAGTCTGCCGGCCAGTACGATGAAAACTTTCACACTCACCGCGACGCTGGCTTGGAATCGACAAGTGAATCAAACCGACATTAATGATCTCGATTTATTTCTCTATGACACAAGCAACAGTAATCTTGTCGCGGCCAGCACCAGCAGAGTAGATAACGTCGAGCACATTTTTAACACTAACCTCCCCGCAGGCCGCTACGATTTGCAGGTGCTGAAGAAGGGTGGCGAAGGAACAATTCTGAATAACGAGACTTATGCACTCGCATTTGAAACTTTTGCATTGTCCCTGAGCATTTCCAGAACTGGAACGAACGTTGTCCTGACGTGGCCGATTGCCCCAACTGGTTTTACTCTCCAGTCCTCCACAAACTTGAATTCGCTCGTCTCATGGATGGCTGTCACCAATGCGCCGGTTATGACAACCAATCAAAATAACATCGTCCTTGGCGCGGCAACTTCGGCTCAGTTTTTTCGGCTGGTTCGACCTTGATATTGATTAAATGTTGAAATGTTTTTGTCGCATCACTCGTCAAAATCAGTATAGTCACCCTGCCATGAGAAAAAAGTTTTTGCAGTTCAGCTTGGTGTTCCTCGCAGTCTGTTGCTTCGGGACGCATGCCGGTATTGCCATAGAGCCGCTGGTTTGGCACGGCAAAGAAAAAACTTTCGACGCCGATGTTTCTCGACTGGAGTTACGCCAACTTCTGCAAAACATTTCAAACCTCACCGGTTGGGAAGTTTATTTGGAGCCGGGAACTTCATTTCAAGCATCAGCCAAATTTAAAAATCTGCCGCGTGGCGACGCGCTTCGCCTTTTGCTGGGCAAATTAAATTTTGAAATTTCGCCGCAAACCAATTCTGTTCCAAAACTTTTTGTTTTCAAAACGGGCGCAGAAAACGCGACACAATTGATTGAGGCGGAAAAGAAATCCGTCGCCACGGTTGGGAAGGACAAACCCATTTCAAACCATCTAATTGTCACCTTGAAATCAGGTTCGGGGATCAATATCAACGTTCTCGCCCAACAACTCGGCGCCAAAGTCATCGGCAAATTAGAGGGGCTGGACGCCTACCTGCTGGAATTTCCCGACGAAGCAGCCGCCATCGCGGCCCGCGAAAAACTTTCCCGTGTGAGTGACGTTGCCTCGGTTGATTCAAATTATTCTCTGGAGCGTCCAACCCCATTTGCGATGGCTTCCGTGGATGCGCGATCTCCATTTAATTTGAAACCAGAGGCGGGCGGCGGCAACGGCAGCAAAATTGTCGTTGGACTCATTGATACGGCGGTTCAGCAGCTTGGCGGAGACATGCAAGGATTTCTTTTGACCGGGCTTTCCGTGGCGGGCGACGCCAATCCCAGCACCGATTTTCCGACTCACGGGACGACCATGGCTGAATCCGTTTTGTTTGGACTCAATAGTATGCTTGAGCAAGGGCAGGGAACATCGATGCGGATTTTGCCCATTGATATTTATGGCGCCAATCCGAGCACGACCACATTCAACGTGGCCAGCGGAATCACCCTCGCGGTGAATAATGGCGCAAATATTCTTTCGCTCAGTTTGGGCAGCGAAGGCAATAGCCCCTTTTTGGAAAAACTGCTCCAGCAGGCTCGAGAAAAAAACATTTTGATTTTTGCTGCCGCCGGAAATCAGCCGGTGACCAGTCCGGTTTATCCTGCGGCTTATCCTTCGGTGATTGCCGTCACCTCTGCGGGAAATTCAAAAGGAACGATCGCTCCCTACGCCAATCGCGGCTCGTTTGTGGATGTAATTCTCCCGGGCGCGACCTTAATCAGTTTTAACGGGCAAAATTTCTACGCGAACGGCACGTCAGTTTCGGCGGCACTCGCCAGTGGAATGATGGCGGGTTTGGCCGAAAGATCCAAACGACCTCCTGTTCAACTGGAACAAACCTTCCGCAACACCGTTCCCTTCCAGCCGTCCCAACCGTGACCAACCCGGAGCGCCGCTTTACAGTCCGCATTTGTCCAAATGCGACTTGCGGTGAATTTCGACTGCATTAACCTACTCTCGTGGTTTGGCTGACCGACAAAACGTCCTTCGCGATCGCTGTGCTTTTCTACGGAATCAGCATGGTTTACTCGGTTTTTCTTTGGCGAAAAGGTTTTCGCCAGGACAATCGCGTCAATTACACCCTGCTTTTAATCGCGGCAATTTTTCACACGACCGCCATGTTCAAACGCGGATTTTCCCTCGAACGTTGCCCGGTCAATAATCTTTTTGAAGCCACCATGTTTGTTACCTGGACAATGGTCGCCGCGTATCTCGTCCTGGGAATCTGGTCGCGACTCCGTTTTCTCGGCGCATTCGCGTCACCCATCCTTTTTGCCATCGGCGTTTTCGCGTTGATGCCGCGTCTCGATGTGCGTGGCCCCGAACCTGAATTCGGCGGCGGATTATCGAGTCTCCACGCCACTTTAATTTTGTTGTCCTACGGCGCATTCGGCCTCAGTTCCATCGCAGGAATCATGTATGTCACCCAAGAACACGATTTGAAATTCCACAAACTTCGCGCCGTCTTTTCCCGTCTGCCGCCCATGGAACGCTTGGAAAAAGTGATGAACAGGCTTTTGCTTTCTGGATTTATTTTGCTGACCATCGGCCTGGCCCAAAGCCCCTTTTTGTTGAAACAAAAATACAACGTTTACTTCACCAACGATCCCAAGCTGATTTGGTCAGTCATCGTATGGGCGATTTATCTGGCGCTTCTCCTCATGCACGGACGTTTTGCCCAAAGCGGACGCCGCTTCGCCTGGGGCGCCATCGGCAGCTTCGCGTTCGTCCTGCTGACATTTTGGGGAGTCAACCTGCTTTCGCCCGCGCACAATTAACCATGCCCATCGTCGTCATAGGACTCAGCCATCATTCCTCGCCCGTCACGGTGCGAGAACGATTTGCTTTTACTGAAACGATTATTCCTGAGGCGCTCCAAAAAATTCGCGCGTTAGGCATTGCTGATGAAGCCGTGATTCTTTCCACCTGCAACCGCGTAGAAATTTATGCATCAACCAATTTGAAGGAGCGCGAAACTTCCGTGGCGCTGCAAAACTTTTTGCTCAATCACCACAATTTTCAAGATCAACTCAACGGCGAGATTTACAGCTTCGGCGAACCAAAAAGTTTGGAACACCTTTTCAAAGTCGCCTGTGGACTCGACTCGATGGTGCTCGGTGAAACTGAAATTCTCGGCCAATTGAAGAAGGCTTATGAGCTCGCGCTGCAACACAAACACACCGGCAGTCGATTGAACAAAGCGTTTCAAAAAGCGTTCAACGTCGCCAAACACATCCGCACCGAAACGAATATTCAACGCGGCAGCGTTTCAGTCGGTTCCGTTGCCGTCGAACTTGCGGAGAAGATTTTCAACAAGCTGAGTGATCGTCAGGTGATGGTGATCGGCGCGGGAGAAACCAGCGAAAAAACGGCGCGCGCGCTTTTGTCTCGCGGCGCGCACAGCATCATCGTTTCAAATCGTTCGCACGAACGCGCCGTCGCTCTCGCCGCTGAACTCGATGGCCGCGCTGTGCATTTTGATGAATGGGCCAATGAGTTTTCCAAGATAGACATCGTCATCAGCAGCACCGCCGCACCTCATTATGTTTTGGATCGCGCCAAACTGGAACCGATGATGAAACTCCGCAAAAACCGTTCGCTCCTGCTCATCGACATCGCTGTCCCGCGTGACATCGAACCTGAAGTCAATTTTCTGGAAAACGTTTACCTCTACAACATCGACGACCTTCAGGCGATTGCCGACGATTATCTCAAACAACGCACGAGCGAAATCGTGCGGTGCGAAAATATTATTTCTGAAAAAGTGCGAGGTCTGTTTCCAATTTCCAAATCATCTGAATTCGCGGGCGATTCAGATTCGATTGTAGCGGCGTCTCTATGAGCGCCGCTGAACCTTCCATCAAAATCGCCACTCGTGGCAGCGCCCTCGCGCTCGCCCAGGCAAATTTTGTTTTAGCCGAATGCCAAAAACATTTTCCGCATCTCGCTTTCGAACTCAGCATTATCAAAACTACCGGCGACAAATTACAAAAAGCTTCGATGGCGCGCATTGATGCAACTTTGCCGCGCGGATTATTTACCAAGGAACTGGAAGATGCGCTGCTCAATGGCGAGGCTGATTTAGCGGTGCATAGCTTGAAAGATTTGCCCACGATTTTACCGGAAGGTTTGAAATTGGGCGCGGCTGGAAAGCGTGCGGATGTTCGCGATGTCTTGATTTCAAAATCCAAATTTGAAATTTCCAATTTACCAAACGGCGCAACCATCGCCACGAGCAGCACGCGACGGGCGGCTCAACTTCTGGAGCGTCGTCCCGATTTAAAAATTGTCGCCATTCGCGGAAACGTGGGGACGCGGCTGCAAAAGTTAGCCGACCAATCCGAACTCGACGGAACCATTTTGGCAGCCGCCGGATTGCACCGGCTTAATTTTAAAATTGATTCTGAAGGAGTTTTAACCGGAGAAGGAATTCCAAATGGCCTTCATGCGACGCCGATTTCCCCTGAAGAAATGCTCCCGTGCGTCGGTCAGGCTGCGATTGGAATCGAGGTTCGCGAGAACGATGCCCGCATCGATTCGATTTGCGAAAGGCTCAACGATAGTACGACGTGGCATTGCGTTACTGCGGAGCGCTCGTTTTTGCGGGCGATGGGAGGCGGTTGCCAAAGTGCGGTGGCGGCTTACGGAGAAATTTTTGAAAATGAAGTTCGTCTGCGGGCGGTGTCGTATCTTGGAAAACAAATTCAACGCGGCGAAATGCGGCGGGCCATTGGACAAGCAGTTGAACTCGGCGAAGAATTGGCGAAGAATTTGAAACCGAAATAAGTTTGGAGTTCCGCCTTTAGGCGGCTTCTGACCGCCTAAGACGGAACTCCGAACGAGGAGTTGCTGCAAATCAAGAAAGTTAAATGAAATCGAAAGGAATAGTTTATTTGGTTGGCGCAGGACCGGGCGATGCCGGTTTGCTGACGTTGCGCGGCGCGGAATTGTTGGCCCGCGCGGATGTCGTCGTTTACGACGCGCTCGTGAATCCAGAACTGCTTCGCCTCGCGCCCAAGTCGGCGGAAATTATTTATGGCGGCAAACGCTCCAAAGATCACGCGATTCTGCAGGAGGAATTGAATCAATTGCTCGTGCGAAAAGCCGAGGAAGGAAAATGCGTTGTTCGTCTGAAGGG
>JBDSLX010000261.1:0-3779 GCA_039916145.1 Verrucomicrobiota bacterium
GCCGGTGCGCCTGCCGTGGCTTTCCTGGGGACCCTACTTGTGGACGGATGGTTTGAGCGGGCGCTCCGATGGATTGCTCACCGTTTGTCCCGACGATTTGGAATCCGATTTCACGCATCCCTCCATGGACGGACACGTGCCCAAAGTGGGCCGACAACTTCTGGCCTTCTTCAAAACGGACCCGACCGCGACGCCCTGGTTCCTGCGCACCAATGGAATTGGCCAGCCGCCGACTTGCGCGCCCTCGGCTGACGTGACGAGCGGCCTCGTGCCGCTCACGGTGAACTTCAGCGCAAATGCGAGCAGCGGCGGCGCAATCATTCGCGATTATCAGTGGACTTTCGAAGACGGCATGTTTTCGACGAACGCAAACCCCGTGAAAATTTTTCCCGCGCCGGGCACGTATCGCGCACGGCTCACCGTAACCGACACGAACGGCAACACGGCACAAAGCGTATTGACCATCCAAGCAGCGGCGGCGCGGCTCTATGGCGCGCGTTATGCAAGCAATCAATTTCAGTTTGTGGTGAGCAGCGAGTCGAATCTCAATCACATCGTTCAAGTCTCCACGAATCTGACGAACTGGATTTCGCTGCAAACCAATTTTGGACCGTTCATTTTTACGAACAGCGCCACGAATTTTCCCGCTCAATTTTATCGGACGGTTTCAAGACCATAGCCCGGGGTGCCAAATTGTACGGCCGGGGTTTTTACCCAGTTCCGGGTGATCATTCCTGACTTGATCCCGGGAACAACCTAAACGCTGCAAGCGCGCGCCATTGGCGGCAGCACCGGTTACAGCGATTACAGCGATTGGAGCGATTGGAGCGATCCGGTCTCGCACATGGCGATGTGAATCGAATGTGGAACGCGGAAGTCGGAACGCGGAATCAAGATTCGGTCACTGGCCGAACGCTGCAGGTTCCAAAAAACACAAACCAAAGGAGCGAGCAATTCTCCTTTGTTTTTTTGATTTTATGGGACTGTCTGATTTGAAATTTTGAGGAGCGCGGCTGCGTCGTCTCGACCAGCCGCAGTGCGGAAAATGCTGCGACTGTCTGCGACACGGCCGCGTGCCGCTAAAATCAGAAAAGCGCGTCTCTCGCGAAAACTGGACAAGCGAAACAAATCATTGCAATTTGGTTCTATGAGCGACGAAGCAATGAATAATTTTACGCCACGTGCGCAACAGGTGTTGGCGCTGGCTCGCAAGGAAGCTGACCGCTTCAATCACAATTTTGTCGGCACCGAACATCTTTTGCTCGGCTTGATCAAGCTCGGACAAGGCGTCGCCGTGAATGTGTTGCAAAAGCTTGGCCTCGACCTCGATACCGTCCGTATGGAAGTGGAAAAACAAGTCGGCACCGGCCCGGATCAAAAAATGATCGGCAACATTCCCTACACGCCGCGTGTCAAAAAAGTTTTGGCGTTGGCGGCGAAGGAAGCGAAGGCGCTCAATCACACTTACGTCGGCACCGAACATATTTTGCTCGGACTTTTGCGTGAAGGTGACGGGGTTGCGGCCCGCGTTTTGAAAAATCTCGATGTCGATATTGAACAAACGCGCCAGGAAATTTTAAAGGAGTTGGATCCAAATTTTGCAGGGCAGGAAGAAGGATCTACGGGTGAAACAACTGGCAGCGGTTCAGAGAAAGCGCCTGAGAAAAAAGGCGAAGTTAAAACTCCGGCGCTAAAAGCTTTTGGACGCGACCTCACCGAAATTGCCCGCAAAGGCGAAATGGACCCGGTCATCGGACGTCAGAGCGAAATTGAGCGCGTCATTCAAATTCTTTGTCGTCGCACAAAAAACAATCCAGTTCTACTGGGCGAAGCGGGTGTTGGCAAAACCGCCATCGTCGAAGGTCTCGCGCAGGAAATTGCGCGCGGCAATGTTCCAGAAATTCTTCGCGAAAAACGCGTCATCACTCTAGATTTGGCGTTGATGGTGGCCGGCACAAAATATCGCGGCCAATTTGAGGAACGCATCAAAGCGGTCATGGATGAAATTCGTCGCGCTAAAAATATTCTGTTGTTCATCGACGAGTTGCACACAATTGTTGGCGCAGGTTCCGCCGAAGGAACGATGGACGCTTCCAACATTATCAAGCCTGCGCTCAGTCGCGGCGAAATGCAGTGCATCGGGGCAACCACGCTCAATGAGTATCGCAAATACATCGAGAAAGATGCCGCACTGGAACGCCGCTTTCAGACCGTAAAAGTTGAAGCGCCGTCGGTTGATGAAGCGATTCTGATTTTGAAAGGGCTTCGTCCGAAATACGAAGAACATCACAAAGCGGAAATCACGGATGGTGCGGTTGAATCTGCGGTAAAAATGTCCGACCGCTATATCACGGACCGATATTTGCCAGATAAAGCAATTGATCTGATGGATGAAGCGGGTTCGCGCGCGCGCATTGGCGCGATGACTCGTCCGCCTGAAGTCAAAGAAATGGAACTCACCATCGAAGAGATCAAAGGCCAAAAAGAAAAGGCGATCAAAAATCAGGATTTCGAGGGCGCGGCCTCAATGCGTGACAAAGAAAAGCAGGCCAAAGAAAAATTGGATTCTGTCATTAGCACCTGGAAAACCAGTCGCGAAGAAAAACGGGTCACAGTTGATGAAGAAGATATTTTGCAAGTCGTGGCGAAGTGGACTGGCATCCCGTTAAAACGGATGGAACAAGGTGAAATGCAACGGCTGCTCGCTTTGGAAGGGGAAATGTCTAAATCCGTGGTCGGCCAAAACGAAGCGGTCGCTGCCATGTGCAAAGCGCTGCGCCGTTCGCGCGCTGATTTAAAAGATCCGCGCCGCCCAATCGGAACCTTTGCTTTGCTCGGCCCGACCGGCGTTGGAAAAACGTTGCTCGCGAAATCGCTTGCCGAAACTTTGTTTGGCGATTCCAAGGCGCTCATCCAACTCGACATGAGTGAATACATGGAGCGTCACAACGCTTCGCGCATGGTTGGTTCGCCTCCAGGCTACGTTGGTTACGAGGAAGGCGGCCAACTCACCGAGCAAGTCCGCCGTAAACCCTATTCCGTCGTGCTGTTTGACGAAATTGAAAAAGCGCATCCCGACGTGATGAACATGCTTTTGCAAATTCTCGAAGAAGGAAAACTGACGGACAACGTGGGCCGCGTCATCAATTTCCGGAACACCATTATTCTACTGACTTCAAATGTCGGCGCGGAAACGATCAAGAAACAATCATCGATGGGCTTCTCGCCGATCAGCGACGAAAGCAGTTACGAAAAAATGCGCGAGAAAATCATGGACGAAGCCAAACGCGTATTCCGTCCAGAATTTTTGAACCGGTTGGATGACATCATCGTGTTCCGTTCGTTGACCAAACCTGATCTCGTGGAAATTCTTAATTTGGAAATTGCCAAAGTATTTGAGCGGCTTAGAGGCAAAAACATCGCGCTGGAGTTGGACGAGAAGGCCAAGGATTTCCTCGTTGAAAAAGGATACGACCCCACTTATGGAGCGCGTCCGATGCGCCGTTCCGTCGAGCGTTTTCTGGAAGACCCGTTGGCCGAAGAAATCCTCAAAGGCAACGTGCAAAACAACGAGCCGATCAATGTCACCGTTGAAGAGAACAAAATTGTTTTCAAACAAAAAGCGCCGCCAGCAGATGCGCTTTCCAGCCCGAGTTAAGCAGCAAGCAAACTAATCTGAAAGGAGCATCTGATTTGGATGCTCCTTTTTTTATTTATCTCGAAGGCCTGATTTTGACTTGGCTCGGTTATCCGGTATAAATCTCCGTCGTGAGTTGTGT
>JBDSLX010000262.1:0-5242 GCA_039916145.1 Verrucomicrobiota bacterium
CGCGTTGGAGATCACTATCGTGCTGCCGGAAAATTTGCGGGCAACGAGTTCCTTTGGGAATGGATTGGCACGTATGAAGAATACAACAAACGTTTTTAGCAGAGATGTCCGACACACTGACCATCAACGAAATTTATTTAAGTATCCAGGGCGAAAGCACTTTTGCCGGATTGCCCTGCATTTTTGTCCGGCTCACCGCGTGTAATTTGCGCTGCTCTTACTGCGACACCGCTTATGCTTTCACCGAGGGGAATAAAAAAGGATTGACTGAAATTCGCGAAAAAATTGATGAACTCGCAACCCCCTTTTGCAACTCAAAATTTAAAACTCAAAATTTAAAACTGCCTTTGATCGAACTCACTGGCGGGGAACCGTTGCTCCAGAAGAATTCTTTACCGTTGATGAAATCGCTTTGCGACGATGGCTTCACCGTGCTAATCGAAACCAGCGGCGCGCTCGATATTTCTTATGTCGATCCGCGCGTTTATCGCATCATGGATTTAAAATGCCCCAGCAGCGGCGAATCCGAACGCAATCGTTTGGAAAACATTTCACATTTGAAAAGCTCTGACGAAATCAAATTCGTCATCGGCACGCAGCAGGATTACGACTGGGCGAAACAAAAAATCACGGAGCATCAACTCGCCGCGATATGTCCCTTGCTCTTTTCGTGGGTCGCACCGCTGCAACCGCATCAACAAGACAAGTCGTTGAAAAAAGTTCCCGAAGGCCAGACTCCCATTTCGCGCATGGAATTGGTTGAGAAAATCACCGCTGATGCGTTGCCCGTTCGTTTCCAATTGCAAATGCACAAATTCATTTGGCCGCCCGATAAAAAAGGTGTTTAACTCCGCGCCTCAGCGTCTCCGCGGTGAAAACTAAAACCAAAAAAATTCTCAAACTGCTCGGCGATTACGAATCACGCAACGTGACGTTCGTGGAATCCGACGGCTCGTGGCCGATTATTTGGGAACGTGCGCAAGGTGTTCACGTCTGGGATGCCGAAGGAAAAAAATATCTCGATCTCACTGCCGCCTTCGGTGTCGCTGCCGCGGGTCACGCGAATCCAAACGTCGTCAAATCCGGCCAACGGCAAATGGCAAAACTGCTCCACGCAATGGGTGATGTTCACCCGCACGAACTAAAAGCAAAACTCGCGCGCGAACTGAGCAAGATCACGTTTGAGCGATGGCGTCCAATCGGCAATCGGCAATCGGCGATTGGCTCTTCCGCCAAAACGATTTTCTGCAATTCCGGTTTCGAAGCCGTTGAAGCCGCGCTAAAAACTGCGATGCTCGCAACTGGCAAGCGCGGCGTGGTCGCATTCTCCGGCGCGTATCATGGACTCGGCTACGGCGCGCTCAACGCCACCCATCGCGATCATTTCCGAACCTCGTTTCGCACGCAACTTCGTGAGTTCTGTTACTTCGCTCCGTTTCCAAAACACGAAATGGATTTGGTCGAAGTCGAAAGCGTGATCCGCTCGTATTTTCGCCGACACAAAATCGGCGCGATTCTTGTCGAACCAATTCAAGCGCGCGGCGGGATCAACATTCCTCCGCCGGAATTCCTCCCGCTGCTGCGAAAACTTTGCGACGAACGCGGAGCTTTGCTCATCCTCGACGAGATTTACACTGGCTTTGGTCGCACCGGAAAATGGTTCGCCTGCGAACATAGTGGCACGGGCGTCCCGCCCGTGAGTTCCCAAAAAACGAAAACGCACGGGCAGGATGCCCGTGCCACTACTATTCCCGACATCATTTGCCTCGGCAAAGCACTCACCGGCGGTTTCCCGCTTTCCGCCTGCGTTGGCCGGGCTAACTTGATGGATAAAGCCTGGCCGCCGTCGTCCGGAGAAGCGATTCACACCAGCACTTTTCTCGGTCATCCAGTCGGCTGCGCGATGGCTCTAGCGCAAATCAACGAAATCAAGAAAGGGAAACTTGTTGAACAAAGCGCCGCTCGCGGAAAATTTCTTCTCGCGGAACTGTTCAAAGTTCAAAGTTCAAAGTTCAAAGTCGAAGCGCGCGGACTCGGTTTGATGGCCGGATTGGAATTAAAAAATCAAAATGGCTCACCTGCCACAAAGGCCAGTCTGCAAATCATCAAAGCCATGTTGCATCGCGGTTTCATTTTGTTGCCCGAGGGCGAACACGCGAACGTCATCAGCTTCACGCCGCCGCTGACCATTTCTGAGCGGGATTTGAAAAAAACCATTCGCGAGTTGAAAGGAGTTTTGAATTCTATATGAAAACACGACCGGGTAGCACCTGCCTCCGGCGGGTGCGGATCAACGTGCTGCCGAGTTCCACTCGGCAGTGGGTAATATTTTCTAACACTCTAAAAATTTCCGTTGCAGGAGTTGCGACGTTCTTCTGCCGAGTGCAACTCGGCAGCACTTTATTCACCACGCCTTCGATGCTCGTTGTTCCGCAAAACAGAATCGCACCCGCCGGAGGCAGGTGCTACCCGCGCCTATGACACTTTCTGAAATGCGAAGAATCCTGGCGATGGGCGACATTCAATTAACCAAGTCGCTCGGGCAAAATTTTCTGCACGACCAGAATCAACTTCAAAAAATCGTGGCGGTCGCGGAAGTCACTTCTTCGGATAAAGTTTTGGAAATCGGGCCTGGGCTTGGGCCGTTGACGGAATTGCTTCTCGCTAATGCGAATGAAGTTCTGGCCATTGAGAAAGACAAACGGCTGGTTGATTTTCTGTGCGAAAAATATGCAAGCGTTAAGAATCTCACGCTGATTCACGACGATGCGTTGGATTATTTGCGACGCGAACGCATTGATTGGGCCGACTGGAAACTGGTGGCAAATTTGCCCTACTCCGTTGCCTCGCCGATTCTCGTGGAGTTGGCTGAAGCGCCCGGTGCGCCCAAAAAAATGGTGGCGACCTTGCAGATCGAAGTGGCCGAACGGTTGGTGGCGAAAGCGGACGATGACGATTACGGCCTCTTGTCTTTGCTGATGCAGCTTCACTACGAACCGCAAGGCTGGTTTAAAATTCCCGCTGCCTGTTTTTTTCCTGAACCCGATGTGGATTCCGCGTGCCTCGTTTTGAATCGCCGCCCTGTTCCACTTCTGAACGCCGAAGAATCAGTGCTGTTCAAAAAAATTGTGAAGCGCGCCTTTTCGCAACGCCGCAAAATGATGCTCAAACTTTTGAAACAGGATTGGCCGAAGGAAAAATTGGAAAGCGCTTTTGCAGAATTAAATATCTCGCCGCAGGAGCGTGCGGAGAAAGTGCGCTTGGAACAGTTTATCCAATTAACGAAAAACCTGTGAAAAAAATCGTGTTAAAATTGGGCATTGCGCTCGTTAGTGTTTCCACCATTGAAGCAATCAACCTTCGATTGCTCTTTTTGCATTTCTATTCCGGCGACTGGTTCTTAGCACTTTATTTTCCGCTCTTTCTTGGGATGACGGTTTTTGGAATCACGATTTATTTTCTGACGAAAGGAATTCTTTGGAAACGGTTGCTAATTACTTTATGCACTGGTCTAGGTTTAACATTGATCTGGTTTTTTGTTTTTATGTTGGCGTTCATGAGAATTACGGGTGTTGGTGGAACACTGCTCGATATTCAAAACTAGCGAAGTATGCCTGAAGAAATTTTCGACATCGTTAACGAACGCGATGAAGTCATCGGTAAAAAGTTCCGCCGAGAAGTCCATCGCGACGGCAACAAGCATCGTGCGGTGCATGTTTTGATTTTCAATTCGCGCGGCGAAGTTTTTTTGCAGAAACGTTCAATGACCAAAGACACGTTTCCCGGCGCGTGGGATTCCTCGGCATCGGGACATTTGGATTGCGGGGAAGATTATGATGCTTGCGCCGTTCGCGAAGTGCGCGAGGAGCTTGGTTTGCGGTTGGAGAATTGTCCGAAGCGCCTTTTCAAAATTGAGGCGTGCGCGGAAACCGGCCAGGAATTTGTCTGGATTTATCGCTGCGAACACGAAGGGCCGTTCACGTTGCATCCTGATGAAATCGAGCGCGGCGAATGGTTTTCAACAGAGTTCGTCACGAAATGGATTTCAGAAAAGCCAACGGATTTTGCGAGCGCATTCGTGCTGATTTGGAAGAAACTAACCGCAGATAAACGCGGATGAACGCAGATTCGGAACTCATTTTTCACCATCTGCGTTTATCCGCGTTTATCTGCGGTAAAAATTGAAACCGCCGGTCGCTCGACTAAATGCAGCAGATTATTTTCCGAATCCTTGAAGAATAAAACCCTGCCGCCGCCGCCCGCCGGTTTAATGGGATCGGAAAATTTCACGCCGCGTTTTTCCAAATCGGCTTTCGCTTGTTCAATTGAATCGACACGCAAAGCCAGATGCCGCCAGCCATTCAACGCATTGTCGGAAGTTTCCTTGAGCGAAAAATCGCCTTCGTAAATTTCGAGCATCAATCCGCCACCGAGTTGAAGAAAATACGCGGGCGGAGTCTGGCCGTTTTCAAAAATCAATTTTGCGTCGAGCGTTTTTTCGTACCAGTTCTTCAATGCAGTTGGGTCACGCGCGGGTAAACCCAGATGTTCAATGGCGAATTTCATGGGCGGATTTAACCAGCGAATTTCTGGAAAGGGAGAGCAAATTCTGGGCACTTAACCTGCTAAACGTAGATTTGAGAATGAGAAAAGGTGAAATCCTTGGCACGGCTTGACCATTGCACAGTGCTCCTTTACGTTGCGCAGCAGTCAAATTACGACAATTCTATATGCAAAATTTTCTCATTCCACACGTCATCGAACAGACCGGACGCGGCGAACGCGGCTACGATATTTATTCGCGTCTCCTCGTGGATCGCATCGTTTTTCTCGGCACGCCCATCGATGACATGGTGGCGAACGTCATCATCGCGCAGCTTTTATTTCTGCAAATGTCGGACCCAAAAAAGGACATCCATCTTTACATCAATTCGCCCGGCGGCAGCGTCACGGCGGGTCTCGCGATTTACGACACGATGCAATTTATGACCTGCGACGTGAACACGTATTGCATCGGTCAGGCGGCGAGCATGGGCGCGGTTTTGTTGTGCGGCGGAACGAAAGGCAAACGTTACGCGCTGCCGAATTCCAACATCATGATTCATCAAGTGCTCGGCGGTGCGGAAGGTCAGGCGAGCGACGTGGAAATTCGCGTGAAATATATGCTCAAGTTGAAAGAGCGATTGAACACGATCATCGCCAAACATACGGGACAGCCTTATGAGATCGTCGAAAAAGCGTG
>JBDSLX010000263.1:0-5973 GCA_039916145.1 Verrucomicrobiota bacterium
TTTCGCAAATGGTCAGAGCCTTTGCTGCTGGAAAACCGGCTGCCGCGCTGAAATTGCACAATCGATTTTACCCGCTCTTTAAAGATTTATTTATCGAAACCAATCCAGTTCCGGTCAAAGCCGCGTTGGCCATGTTGGGACAAATCGAAGAAGAATATCGTTTGCCGCTCGTCAAAATGAGCGCGAAGAATCGCGAGGTTTTGAAAGCGACGATGAAAACCTGCGGCGTTTTAAAATGACAAAAATAATTATCACGGGCGCAAAAGGCCGCATGGGTTTGATGTTACTCCGCTGCGCCGAATGCATTCCCGATATTGATGTCGTTAGCCAAATTGATGCAGGCGATGACTTGCACAAAACCATTGAAAGCGCGGATGTCGTCATTGATTTCAGTTGCCACGATGCCACGCCCGGCTTCGCAGAAGAATGCGCCAGACATAAAAAACCTTTGGTCATCGGCACAACCGGCCACACCGACGCACAAAAAGCCCAAATTTCAAAACTCAAATCGCAAATCCCGATTGTCTGGGCGTCAAATTATTCCACGGGCGTGAACACGCTTTTCTGGCTGACACGCAAAGCCGCTGAAATTCTTGGGCCGGATTTCGATCTGGAAATTATTGAAATGCATCATCGGTTGAAAAAAGATGCGCCGAGCGGCACGGCCAAAACACTCGCGGAAATTTTGGCGGAAGTTCGCCAGCAGCAACTTGAAAAAGTAATCCGCCACGGTCGCGAAGGAATTGTCGGCGAACGCACTCCTGCGGAAATCGGAATGCACTCCATTCGCGGCGGCGATGTTGTCGGAGATCACACTGTCATTTTCGCGACGAACGGCGAACGAGTGGAACTCACGCATAAAGCCGCGAGCCGCGAAACTTTCGCCAATGGCGCGCTTCGCGCCGCGCAATGGGTCGTGAAACAAAAGCCAGGCCTTTACGACATGCAGGATGTGCTGGGATTGAAATAATCGTAGCAGCCGACGTGAGGAGGCTCTAATTGAATGATCCAGAAAAACAAATGAGCCTCCTCACGTCGGCTGCTACGATGGCCATGGTCGCGCTCGGCTCAAATCTCGGGAACTCTTGTGAAATTATTTTTCAAGCAATGGAGCGGTTGCAGAAATTTTCTCACGAGCCTTTGTTGAGATCCTCGCTCTGGCAAACGACGCCCGTTGATTGTCCACCTGATTCTCCGGCATTTGTGAACGCGATTGTTGCTCTCGCGCCATTTCCAAATGAAACGCCGGAAAGCTTCCTGGAAAAATTACAACAGCTTGAAAAAGAATTTGGCCGCCAGCCAAAAAAAATCCTGAACGAAGCGCGCCCGCTGGATTTGGATTTGATCGCGTTTGGAACTGAAATCCGCGCTTCGGAAAAATTAACCCTACCGCATCCGCGCGCGCACGAACGCCGTTTTGTTTTGCAACCGTTGAGCGAAATCGCGCCCGATTTAATTTTGCCCGGCCAGAACAAAAGCGTTGGGAAACTTTTGGAACACCTGAGGACCACGGAAAAATTATCTCGATTGGAATAATTACTTCCAATCGCAGATTGATTCCACAGACGCGGCCGAACCATCGCGCATCCAACCGTCCAGTTGCGCTTGGTCTTTCAGTTGTTGCCCGCGCGAGCGGGGCACAACAATAAATTTGCAATCGACCTCTGGCAGCGCCGTCATGTCGCCCCACAATTTTTCGAATTGCGCAACCGGGAAAATATCTTCCTGACCGTGGCCCCAACGTTTTTTCACATCTTTGAGTGTGATGTAAGTCGGCATGCGCGCACCGAGATTGCGAATCGCGGCTGAAACTTTTTCCTCATCAGACAAATCGACACGGCTCAATTTAAAAACTTCGAGCAATTTGGCCAACTCGATCCAGGTGGTCATCGAGTTGTAATAGGAAAGATTGAATTCCGCTTCTTCTCGCGGCATGGCCAAGCCCTCCACCAGACGAATGTTTCCATTGACTCGCGCCAAACCACCCCCGCGATCTTCGATCCTGCGCGTGATCACCTCGAAAGAAAGACACGCGCCGCTGCTGATGTGGAGTCCCAGCAATGCGGGATCAACATTCGCGCCAAGCGTGTCGATGTTATGGAGCAATAAATATTTTAAATTCGGATTTCCACTCAGCAATTTTAGAAGCGTTCCGTTGCGAAGCAGATTGGGGATTTCATACCAGTGTCCAACCGGATGCAGACATTGGCCGGGAAGATTTTCCGTGTAATCACTGGCTTCGCCCGAGTGCCGCGCCCAACTGATGAGTGCCATGTGCAAACTTTCGCGAACCTTTTGCGCCTGTTCGTCGAGCAGTTGTTGCGGCATTTCTTCCCACGCAAAACGAAGATCGCGCTCGGTGGGAATCATGCGCAGGCCAATAGATCGTCCTTTCGAAAGCAGCAATTGCCCGGAGTAATTGTAATTTTTTTGACGCGCTAAAAACTTTTCTATGGCCGAGTGTGTGAGATAACTCGTCGTGAAAATGTGCGGCATTGCACGGCCAAATTCTTTGGCCACGCGACGGCTTTTCGCGAGATGCGTTTCGATGAAGGTGCGATGGTGTCCGCCCAGTTTACAAAAGGGATGCAGCGCTTTCACCACACCGGCCCCTTGCGTCCAACGCGTCCCAGACCCAGCGGCGAGAGTGACGACGGCAACTTTTCCTTCGGAGATGGCGCGTTTGCCTGCTGCATAAAAATCACCCGGTTTTTCAGAAGGCGCGACAATGACATCGCCCTCGTGGACATCTTCAATCGTCGTCGATTGCGGCAAACGATTCTGCGACAGGCCGATTCGTCCGTCCTTCAAGTCCGCACGTATTTGTTCGTGTTGCGCCCGGTCAAAACCATTTTGATCGAGGAGTTCGCCCAGCGTTTGCTCTTTTGATTCTTTTTGTTCAAGACGCGGCAAAAGCCGGTCGAACAAAACCTGAACCGTGCCGCGCAATTCCGGTTTGGTTCGGCAAGCCTGGGCGAATTTATCCAACTCGACGCGACGCAGCTGCGGCAAATTCTGCTGATCCAGCCGCAACAATTTGGGAGCGATCAAGGCGTAATAACTTTGCGGCAATAACGCTTCTTCGCCGGTGAGCAAATCAGCAAACGTGCCTTTTTCGTTGATGGCGAAATCGTAAACCACCGGCTCCATCGCGAACGGCAGCGCGTTTTCCAAATCGCATTTGGTTTGCGACATGATTTCCTGAAGACGTTTTTGTGCTTCGGCTTTTTTCTCGGGTGCGAACATGAATCCCATTCCGCCGCCGGACATTCCGCCCAGCATCCAAAAGCCCCAAAAATCTTTTCCGAATTCGTCGCGAACCTGTTTGATCAGACTTTCGGTGTAAAAATTACTCGCCCAAGGAATGATCGTTTGCAGCGGCCCTTGAAAATTCCTCGTCGTCGCCTGGCCGAGTGCTTCCACGTCTTTGGCGCGGAGTGCCGAAAAAATTTCGTCGAGAATGCCGAGGGTTTCCTGGCGTCCTTTCCATTCGGCTTCGGAACGCAAGAGATATTTTTCCGTCACCATTTCCAAAATTGGCCCGACGTTTTGCGCCATGCCGCCGTGAACGAGAACAAGGCTCTCCTGCAATTTATGTCGCATCTCGGGAGAAACTTCGTCTGCATCCAGGATTTTATGTTGCGGCATCAACCGACCACGGCTCACGCCGGATTCTGGATCGGTATCGCCCGCCAAAACGCCTTCGATCAATTTAATTCCCGGCCAAACTCCGCCTGAATCCTGCCAGCCGCCGCCGGAACCGCCGAGCCATTCGCCGAGAATTGCTCGCGCCAAAACCAAACGACGTTCATTTTCTTCGAGCGCGCCTTCGAGCGATTGCGCCTGACGCGTGGCGCGCATGCAGACGGAAATCAGCGCCGCCAATAAATTTGTCGAGACGGCGAGACGCGAGCCTTTTGGAATGTTGTTCACGTTGCTGATCAATTCGAGACCGCGGCCTGCGCCCACAATTCGCGCGAGCAGATCAGAAAGATTTTGACCTGAGCCTTCGATTCCGGGCGGAACCATTCCAGACGCGATCACTGCGGCTTTGAGCAGGCCGAGATAATCCTTCGCGAAATCGAAAACCTCGTTGAGACTTGTGATGTCAACGGTCGCGCCCAGATCGACACTCGTCAGCCGCAACAACGGTTCTTCGATTACGCGAAGATACGCTTCGACCGGCGGTTTGGGCGCGGCATCGCGTCCGTTCACGCCGAGGTCGATGGAAATGTTTAAAACTTTCGCGCCTTCGGGAAAATCCATTCCCAAAAAGAAAATGTCGCTCCATGCGCTGTGGGTTAAATCCATTCGCACAGGTGTGAGTTCGCGCAAAATTGGAAAAGTGGCGTCTGAATTTTGGTGCAGCAACTCAGAAAGAATGCGCAAGGGTTGGTCTGCCGGGTGGCCCATGCGAAACATCCATTGATTGCCGCGCACGGAACGAACACTGCGGCGGACTTGGTCGGCGAGTGTTTGAATTCCGAGTCGATAATAAGCCGCCGCCAGAGCGCTGGAAATCGCGTCGCTTGGGCCTGCTGAGTTCTGAGCATGGATAAAAATTTCCACGGCTTCCTCAAAACGCCGTTGGAGCAGGTGTTCGTAGCCTTTGAATGGAATGAGGTTCGCAGTTCCACCGATTATTTTTAGCGGCAGATGAAACCGGTGAATGGCGTAGAGAAAAAACAGCGCGCGAACTCGTTCGTAAAGATTTTCACTTTGTTGGCGGAAGTTTTGTAACTCCGCGCACTCGGCGAGAAGTTCTTTTAATGAAGCCGCGCGGCAAAATGCGTCGAGCGATTGATTGCGAATTGCCGGATCAAGCGCAGTGATGATTTGGATGAGTTTCCTCCGCATGACTAGGTTTTTTTGACGGCGAGAAGTTCGACAAGTTGCGAAAGAACTTCGTCGCGATCTTTTCCATCGAGCGACAAGGCGAGTTGCGCGATGAGCAACCCGTATTTCACGCCAATGTCGTAACGTCGGCCTTGCAGTTCGAGAGCGAGATAAGGCTCCTTGGCAGCCATGCGCGTGAGAGCCGTTGTAAGTTGCACGCCCCCGACTTTCTGGCCAGAGAGTTCTCCTAAGATTTCCATGACACTCGGCGTGAGAACGTGCATTCCGAAAAAGCAGAGATAATTTCCCGCGCGCAAGCCGGGCACAATCAATTTTTCCTCGGCTTCGGTGGGCGTTGGTTTCTCAATGACTTTTTCGATTTGATAAAGGCGTTGCCGCCCATGAACGAGTCGGCCACCAACCGTTCCGTAGTAAGGTAATTTGCTTTCGTGTGTCGCTTGGACCGCAGAGACGGAACATTTCTCGCCTTGCGCCATTTCCACCAACTGTTGTGCGCAACCTTTTTCCTGGTGCGAAATGTAGAGATGATCACCTACCAGCAGGAGGAATGGTTGATCGCCCGTGAAAGTTTTCGCCGTCTGAATCGCGTGCCCGTAGCCGAGCGGCGAAAGTTGCTCCACAAACTGCAATCGGCTGGCGTGTTTACCAGCCGCGTTACGATACGGAGTCTCGTCTCCGGGGGAAACGACGACACAAATTTCTTCAACGCCTGCGCGTAAAACTTCCTCGATGATAATAGAGAGCGCGGTTTTTTGAATCCCGTCGCGATCCACGAGCGTTTGTAAGGGCAACGTGCGCTGGTTTTTGCTAGCCGCCGTGATGACTGCTTTTTTAATTTCCATCATGGAAGAAAATTGTTGGCGCGAAGAGTCACACAATTGATTTTGCGAGTCAATTAGCGGAAGAACCTGGGCGCAATCGGAGCGCAGGCGTCTCGCCTGCGTGTTGCTGTTCGTCTGGTTCACGCAGGCGAGACGACTGCGCTCCCGAAAATTCTCTTGGCTCACCTCGTTTCTTGCCCGTTAATTCCCGCCGCATGAAACAAAAAGCTTACGCCGCCGCTGGCGTGGACATTGATCTCGGAAATAAAGTCAAAGCCACTTTGCCAAAGTTGCT
>JBDSLX010000264.1:0-4931 GCA_039916145.1 Verrucomicrobiota bacterium
ATCGCTGGATTTATTTCTAAAAATGCGTTGCGCAACAAACGGCGCGCGGCGTTGTCCGTCATGAGTGTCGCGGTGAGCTTATTTTTGTTCGTGACTTTACTCGTGGTGATGCGCGAGTTCACGCTGCCACCGGAAGACGTCGGCGCGTCCTTGAGAATTGCGGTGCGTAATAAAGTTTCTCTCGCCGTTCCGCTGCCCGCCCGACAATTGCAACGGCTTGATACGATTAAAGGCGTTGCCGCAGTGACACCGTTCACATATTTCGGCGGAAAGTTTCGCGGTGATGATTTCACCACGTTCGCGCAATTCGCGGTGGACCCGATGCGATTTACCAATGTTTTTATCGATGTTAAATCGCCCCCCGAACAGATCGAAGCGTGGCTCAAAGATCGGACTTCCTGCATCGTCGGCAAGGACACGATGAGCAAATACAAGTTGAAAATCGGCGACCGCATGAAGTTGACCGGGACGTTTTATCCGACCGACCTGGACATGAAAATCGTCGGCCAATACAGCGGCACGCTCGATGACCGCTCGGTCTTTTTGCATCACAAATTTCTGGATGAATCGTTGGGTGGAAATGACATCGTGGGCGCGTGGTGGGCGCGAGCAATCTCTGCGGAAGAAGCGCCGTTCGTGATCAATCGAATCAACGATGCGTTTGCCAACAGTTCTGCCGAGGTTCGCGCCGAAACCGAGCGCGCCTTTCAAATGGGTTTTGTTTCCATGTGGGGAAATATCAAAATTCTCATCGGTTCCATCGCAACGGTGGTTGTGTTCACATTGTTACTCGTGGCCGTCAGCACAATGAGCATGGCTATCCGAGAACGATTTCGTGAACTGGCGGTTTTGAAAGCGCTGGGATTTCGTCGGCGCGAAATCTTCGCATTTATCCTCGCGGAAAGTTTTGGCTTGGCGATGGTCGGCGCACTCGTGGGCGCTGGCGGCGCATGGTTGTTTTTCCAAAACATCGACATTTCAAAATTATCGAACGGCATTTTTATCTACTTCGAAGTTACGACAAAAATTATGGGCACGGCTTTTTTGGTCGCGTCAGTTCTTGGCGTGGTGGCGGCAATTGCTCCGGCAATTTCCGTGGCACGGACCAGCGTTGTAGATGGTTTGAAGACGTTGGATTAACGAATCAAAATGGCTTTGCCGCTCAAATATAATATTCGCAACGTATTCGTTCGCTGGCGCGCGACGTTCGCGACGGTTCTGGGCATCGCCCTTGTCGTCGCCGTTTTCATACTTGTGCAGTCACTTGCTATCGGCCTCGAAAAAAGCAGCGCCAATACTGGCGATCCCCGCAATGTTCTGGTCGTGCGCAAAGGTTCGACGGCAGAATCGAGCAGTCTGGTCACGCGCGAACATTTGAAAGCGCTGCAATATTTGGAAGAAATTGCGCGCAACGAAAAGGGCCAGCCAATGATTTCAGCCGACGTGCTCGTGTTGATTAATCTTCCGCGACGCGAAACGAACCAAGGCGAAGCGAATGTTTTATTGAGGGGCATTTCACCGGTCGGCACTGAATTGCGGCCGCAGGTTCAACTCGTTTCTGGTTTGGACAAAAATGGCGCTACTGTTCAAAGCCGGTGGTTTACGCCCGGAAAACGTGAGATCGTCGTAAGTAAACGTCTGGCCGCGCGCTTCGCAAATTTCAACCTTGGCGAACGATTTAAAACCGGGCCGGAATGGTTGACGGTCGTCGGCTGGCTCGATGGAAACAAAAGCGCGTTTGATTCGGAATGCTGGATGGACGCCGATGAAGTGCGCGCCATTTTTGATCGCAACGAGTATTCGAGTTTGTTGCTGCGTCCAACGGATGACGCTGCGAAAACCAAACTCATCAAGCGCGTTGAGAATGAAAAACGCCTGCAACTTCTCGCTTTCGTTGAAACTGAATATTACGCCAAACAAACCATGACCGCTACGCCGATCAAATGGCTTGGCGGATTTTTGGCGTCAGCGATGTCCATCGGCGCGGTGTTCGCGGCGATGAACACGATGTATGCCAGTGTCGGCGCGCGGACTCGCGAGATTGGAACATTGCGCGTGCTCGGATATCGGCGGCGCACGATTGTTTTTAGCTTTTTAATTGAAGGCGCATTACTGGCATTGATCGGTGGGATTTTCGGTTGCATTTTATCACTGCCATTGAACGGCTACGCCACCGGTACAATCGGCTTTGAAACTTTTAGCGAAACCGTTTTTGAATTTACCATCACTCCGGCGCTGTGCGTGAAAGGCCTGTTGTTCTCAGTCGCCGTTGGCATATTTGGCACGTTGCTGCCAGCGTTGCGCGCCGCGCGGTTGCCGGTGATCTCGGCGCTTAAATCCATATGAACGAAGAGAAGCTCCAACAACTCAACATTGATTCGCAATCGAAACGACGGACACAACGACCGTTCTGGAGCATTTTGATTGGCGTGGCAGTGGTCATCGCTGTCGCGCTTTATTACTGGTGGCCTCGCGAGAGCGATAAACTTCGCGTGATGAAAGGGAAAAACCTGGTCGGTTCGAGCGAACATAAAAAACCTTCCGCGAATTCCACAAATCCAAATACCAGCGCGGTTTCCTCTTCGACGAATCCTGCACAAGTTGATGGTTCTGTTCTGACAGTCAGCGGTTACATCATCAATCGTGAACGCATCGAACTAAGCCCGCGTTTCCTGGGAACGGTGAAATGGATTGGCGTGAAAAAGGGCGACTCAGTCACGAACGGACAGGTTGTGGTGTTGCTCGATAATTCCGAATACGCCGCGCGCCTCAAGGAAGTCGAAGGACGCATCAGCATCGCAAAAGTCGCCATCCAAAAAGCGGAATTGGATTACGCCCGCACCAGCAAATTGCAGAAGGAAAATATCGAATCCAAACAATTAGAAGATGATGCGCGACTGCGAGTGGATAGCGCTTTAGCAATGCTCAAGGAAGTCGAAGGCGCAAAATCTTTGATCGAGACCTACATCGATTGGTGCGTGATTCGTTCGCCTATCAACGGAGTAGTGCTGGAAAAACTGGTGGATCCGAATGAACTCGTGGTCCCGCAAAGTTTCGGCGGCGGACGCGGGCCGAGCACCGCGCTCATTGCGCTGGCCGACCCGAAAGATTTGCAGGTTGAAATTGATTTGAATGAAAGCGATTTGAGCAAAGTGTTTCTCAAACAGAAGTGCCGCGTCAGCCCGGAGGCTTATCCTGAAAAAAGCTATAACGGATTTGTCGCAGAAATTGCGCCGGAAGCGACTCGCGCCAAAGGCACCTTGCAAGTGAAAGTTCAAATTCAAAAGCCTGATAAATATTTAACTCCAGAACTCAGTGCGCGTGTCGATTTTATTGGACGAGGTTCTGCGGAAGATTGACTCCGACAAGCGCGTTAAAATTTCGTTTTTTGTTTTTTTAACAGCATCAAAAAAATATCTGCACGCACCAACGTCCTCCTAGTCTTGCGCACACGCTTGGTTTTCCAGCCCTAACAATCTTTTATTTTTTTTCAGGACTTCGCGCTTGAGCTAAAAAGAATAGCGACTAGAATCCGCAGCAATGTCGCAAGGTTTACATTTATCGCAGAGGATGTCGCTCTCGCAGGTGCTGGCGCCGCAGCTGCAACAATCGCTCGCATTGTTGCAAGCGCCTTGTCTGGAATTAAAGGCGTTGGTCGAACAGGAAATGCAGCAGAATCCAATCCTCGAAGAAGTCAGCCCGAGCGAAACCGAACAAGCCGAAAAAATTTCCGAAGAAGGCTCGGCCGCCATCGACAATTCTGATCCAACCGAGCCGCCGCCGGATGTTAATTTTGATCCTGCAACAGAAAAGCCCACCACCGATCCGGTTGATGATTTCCAAGCTGAGTTTGAAAAGTTGACGCAACTGGATCAGGAATGGCGCGATCATTTTTCCCAGGCAAATTTGCCAAGCCGTTCCAACAATCCCGAAGCCGAAGAGAAGCGCCAGTTCATGTTTGATTCGCTGGTTGCCGCCACGTCGCTTCAGGAAACTCTGCTCGAGCAAATGCGGCTGTCGAACATTACCCGCGAGCAATGGGGAGTTGCTGAAATGATTATCGGCAACATCGATGACTATGGATATTTAAATCCCAACCCCACTTCCAAGCCGCCGCTAACGCCGCAACAAATCACTGAATCGCTTTCTTATGCCACCAATATTCCCTGCGAGAAAATCCTGGAAGTGCTGCAAATCATTCAGACGTTTCATCCGCCCGGAGTCGGCGCGCGCGATCTGCGCGAATGTTTAATGCTGCAATTGGAACGCTCTGGCCGCAAAGAAACTTTGGAATACAAAATTATTTCCGAATACATGGATGCGCTCGGCAAAAGGCGTTTTCCGGAAATTGCGCGCGGACTCGGCATCGAGGTTGATGAGGCGCAGGAAATTGCTGCCAGCATTGCGCATCTGGAGCCGCGCCCCGGTCGTGATTTTCTTCCCAACGATGACCGTTATATTTTGCCCGAAGTTTTTGTGCAGAAAGTGGGAGAGGAATTTAATATTACGACGAACAATGAGCACATTCCACACCTGCGCATCAGCAATACCTACAAAGATTTGATGGCACAGGCCAACAGTTCGGCAGAAGTTCGCGATTACATCCGCGAGAAAATTCGCGCCGGAAAATTTCTAATTAAAAGTTTACACCAACGGCAGCAGACCATTTTGAACATCGCCAAGGAAATTGTGCATCGCCAACGCGAGTTCATGGACAAAGGCGTCGCGTTTTTGAAGCCGATGACGATGGTGCAAGTGGCGGCAGTCGTCGGCGTTCACGAAACAACCGTGAGCCGCGCGGTTTCAGCCAAATACATGGACACGCCGCAGGGAATGTTCGAGATGAAATATTTTTTCACTTCGGGCATCCAAACTTCCGATGGCGTTGGCATGTCGAACAAAAGCGTCAAAGACATGATCGAAGAAATGTT